>JBBIUW010000007.1:0-17175 GCA_037440045.1 Sphingobacteriaceae bacterium | reverse complement strand
AAATATGACCAAATTTTTCGTAATACTTTTTCTTTTCATCTCTAAAAGAAATTTTATAAACATAAGTATCCTGTTTTAAAATTTCCCCAGAGTTATTTTTTCTACCATTCCAAGATACACTTACATCTTTTGTTTGATAAACTAATTCACCCCATCTATCATAAACAATTAGGTTAAAGGTTGAGTAATCAACACCTGTTGGAGGTAAAAATATTTGGAACTCGTCATTTAATCCGTCTGTTCCAGGTGTAAATGCATTTGGAACATACAATACAACATCAGGATTTATAGTAATTTTTTTAACTGCTGTATCCTGACATCCATCTGGACTAGTTGCTATCAATGTAATAAAGTACTCACCAGAATTTGTAAACAAATACGTTGGATTTACATCAGTACTATAATCTAATCCACCAAAATCCCATGTATATGTGTTTAACAATAAATTCGAGGTTTGATTTGCAAAAGAGATATTAGCATCAACAACTGTAGTTATATCTAATGAAGGTTCGAATGCAGCAACAGGAACAGCAAAAATAGTAACACCACTGTTTGCTATTGATGTATCTTTACATCCGATATTGTCTGTATAGTAGATGGTTGCAGTATATGTACCTGGTGTGTTATATACATGGCTTACATATAAGCCAGAATCTCTTATTGAACCATCTCCAAAATCCCAAATAGCTAATCCTGTATTAACGGTTGTAGTTGAATAGTTTACTGTCCATGGGTAGTTACATCCACCAGGATTACTTGGTACAGCATTAGCGTCTGGTTTAGGGTTTACTACTATAGATGTAGTTTTTGTATCTGAACACAATCCTGCTGGAGCTGGGTCAGTTTTATATGTTAACACAAGTGTTCCTGAACCAGCACTTGATGGTGTGAAAGAAGAGGTATTAACTCCTGGACCAGACCATACACCAGTTGTAAATTGTACAATTGAATTTAAATCTACAGTAGGATCATAAATACAATATGGACCTAACGCCCCCGTTATTGTTGCTGGCACAAAATGAACAACATCAACTAAAATAGAATCTTTTTTAACACATGGGGCATTTGTTAAAGTATAATATATTTTATTATTGCCAATTAAACTTGAAGCTGGCGAGAATAAACCACTTGATGAAACAGATGCTCCTACTACACCTGCACTCCAAACACCTCCTGTAGGATTAGCTGTAAGTTGCTGAGCAGTGTAATTATCACAGAACGGTCCTGCGCCTAAAGTTGAAATAGTAGGTTGTGTAACGGTATTTACTGTAACGTTTATTGTACTTGCGTCAGGACAAAGAGTAGCTGTAGGGGTTGAGTGGGTACTGTAGGTAAGAGTATGAACACCAGAGCCTGCAGTATTTGGATCAAATGTAGTTCCAGTTACACCATTTCCAGACCAAACACCAGCACCTAATGTAGAGGTTGTTAATGCAGTAGATAAATTAATAGTTGGATTAGTAATACATAATGCATTAATTGTACCCGTAATAGTTGAAGGAACAAACTGTTCTACAGAAACTGTTGTATTGCCTACTGAACCACAAGTGCTTGAGCCAATTGCATAGGTATAAGTATTATTACCTACTATTGCTGCCGAAGGAGTTAATACACCAGCTGGTGTGATACCAACCCCACTCCATACCCCACCTGAAGGACTTGCGGTTAATGCAAGAGTAGATGAGTTTGTACAAACTGGCCCTACAGCTGTTATAGTTGCAGGAACAGGATTAACAATAGTTACTGTAGCTGATTGAGCCTGCATACAGTTAGTTTGCCCTATTGGATTTACTTGAACAGAATAGATGGTAGTAGTAGTAGGACTAGCTATTGTTGTATAAGTTGTTGAGGATGATAAGCCTGTTGTTGGTGTCCAAGTGTATGTAAATGCATTTGGATTAGAACCACCACAGTTTTCAAATCTAATATTTGGTCTATAAGTGTTGTTTGGCGCATATGAATTACCAGTAGCAATAGGACACGCTACAGTTCCATCTGCGTTATACCATCTTACAGAAACAAACGGAGTAATCGTGTATGGTGAAGATGAATTTTGAGTATATGAAGCTGTTTGAGAAGTACAAACATCAATTAATAAGTTTGATACACCGTCCCACTCATATGCTACTGGGAATGAATATGTATTCCAACCTGTTGTAATATTTACAGAAGGAGCATAGTAAACTTGAGTTAAACCAACTTGATCAAAATTTGCTGAACTTACATCAGTTACACTAGTACACTTCATTTTAATAGTAAAGTCAGGATAAGTAGTTGTTCCTGAAATGGAAGTAATGTTCCATGCTATACTTGAAATTTTTCCTGGCGTAACTCCTGCTGCCAACAATTCCGAAGCTAAATATAAAATTTGATGACGAGTATTTCTATACCAATTTCCATAAATTGCAGGATAACTTGTTGTTGAATTAACGCTTGTTCCGTTACCAATAGTGATTAAGTTTGGAGATGTACAACTTCCGCTTGAAGACAATCCACAAGCTGAAGGTGTTGTATTTCCAAAGTTTACTGCTAAAGAAGTTGAACCAGAAGAACAAAGTGTTGATGTTTGTGGAGTTAAAGTGTATGAGTATATAAACGGACTCACACTAAAAGTAGTATTGTAAATACACTGACCATCAAAAACGGTTGCGCTATACGTTCCTATAGATAACCCTGTTACACTATCTTTTACTAAAGCAGTATTATTTAGTACAGAGTTGTATCCGCTTGGCCCTGTTACAGTGTAACTATACATTGGAGGAGCAGTGGTATTTAAATTAATAACGGCGTATGAGTTATTGTTTCCGGCACAAATACTTTTTATATTACTAGCATAAATACTTCCACCAGCCTGTTGAGTTAAAACATAGTTAATAGAATCTTTACAACCACTAGCTGTTGTGTATACTAAAAAATAACCAGCACCATTTACAGGTGAGTTAATTGTTATAGATGAAGTGTTAGCCCCAGGTATTAGAGCTAATGGACTTGCAGTATACCATTTGTAATTAGCGCCACCAGGTTTAGTTATCCAAGCAACAGATCCACAGTATGGTGCAGGTAATGAGTAAAAGGAAGGGGCTGATATTCCAACATTGACTGTTGACGTTGCTGAACCGCACAATGGGGAGGAAACAACTACAGAGTAATTACCTGGAGAGAGACCCGTTGCATTTGAAGTATTCCCAACGGTTGCCCCCAAACTATTCAACCACTGATATGTGTATCCAGAACTACTTCCTGTTGCTGTAACAGAGGCGGTACCACTACTTCCGTTAGGACATGAAGGAGTAGAATTCATTCCAGTAATACTAACGGTTGTTATACTTATCGTTGTTGTAAAAATAGATGAACATCCATTTGGAGCAGTTACATTACATGTAAAAATTTGACCTGCAGTAACAGGAGTAACTGTTGCTGTTCCTGTATTTCCACCATTTGCAACAGATACAGGGCCACTAGGACCCGTCCATTGATATGATGAATAACCTGCAGGAGCAGATAAGACTGTTGTATTTGAACCAGCACAAAAACTTGCTACAGCTCCACCTTGGCTACATTGAGCATCTACATAAGCATAACCCCAGTGACCGCCTTGAGCACAACCACCTACATAAAACTCCACATTTACAGATGTTACAGTTGGATAGTTTGAAAAGTCAAAAGCAAATGTTTGCCATTTTCTGTACATTACACCAAAGCTTATAACAGCGTCTGTCCATGTTGGATCGTATTGTGGAGATGCTGTATTAGTTAAATTTGAGTTACATGTAACAGTATAAACAGAACAACCTGGTACTGGGTTTCCGTTTTGGTCGGTAACTTTAACCGAGAAATAAGGTTGATCATCTGCAGTGTGTGAACCATTTTGT
Organism: Sphingobacteriaceae bacterium; assembly: GCA_037440045.1. Lineage (GTDB taxonomy): Bacteria > Bacteroidota > Bacteroidia > B-17B0 > Aurantibacillaceae > UBA4416. The sequence goes on along the minus strand of JBBIUW010000007.1, from coordinate 13,303 downwards.
AAAACCAAAGCATAAGATACTGAAAAGCTCTTATTATTTGGATTTAAAGTCATGTTATAATTTAATTTACTAGCTCTGTAATTTGCTACTGCTCCATTTAAACGTACGGAAGCTGGTCCTCCATTTGGGTTTACTACAGGTATTTCAGATACTGTTTGTGTACCAACAACTTTACATGCTATAGAGTCCCAACCAACACAGCTTGGATAAACACTGTTAGTTGGTGGAGTTGTCATTACAGTATGATAGTTTATTGTATTAACTAAACTAACATTATTACCTGCAGAGTTTACAATTGTTGCTGCGGTTTGAGCATATGTAGGAAAGGGAGCTCCGACTCCTCCATTTGCAACAGTTCCGTACCCACCATTCCAATTTGTAAAATTCATTTGTTCAAAGCCTGCGTTTGGACAATAAATATTTTGAGGAGTGTTTGGCACAGAGGAGTTAAAAATACTAGAAGTGTTATTGTAACTTCTGTATATAGTTCCTGCATCATAAACACCAGAATTAGAATTGTTCACTCTTTGAGCTTGGCCAGAATGGCTTTTATGAGATAGATAATCAGCATGCAAAAATTTTACATATCCCTCAACATCAGATGTTGGTATTCCTTTATCTTTTGCTTGCTGGTAAGCTGCTTTTATATCAAAACCATCTGATAATTGGGCAAAGGAGAACTGAGTCAACAAAGTGACAAAAGCCAATAAAACCGATTTTATTAACGAATTTTTTTTCATCTTGAACTAATTAATACCGCAAAGATACGGGATAATCAGACAAAATCAGACTCATTTACTCGCTAAAACTGTACTTCTACTAAGTTTTTTACAAAATTTATCCAAAATTCGTTAAGAAATCACGGGAGGAGGAGTCATTATATCTCCACAGGTTTTACAAGTTCTTAATTCTTCAGAATTATAAAATTTCTCAAAAACGCCTTGAAACTGAGAAGCAATATCATTTAAAACAAATTTTTCTTCATATAATTTTGTGTTGCATTTTTCACAAAACCACATCAAGCCATCCATTTCTCCTTCTCTTCTTTTTCGTTCCATAACTAAACCAACTGTGTTTTTGAAACGAATAGGGTTGTGAGGAACTTTAGGTGGTAATAAAAAAATGTCACCTTCTTTTATCGGAACCTGAACTGCTTTTCCGTCTTCTTGAATAGTGACAATAATGTCTCCTTCTAATTGGTAAAAAAATTCTTCACTTTCGTTGTAGTGGTAATCTTTACGAGAATTTGGACCACCAACAACCATTACAATAAACTCCGCGTCTTTATACACAACCTTATTGTTTACTGGTGGTTTTAATAAATGACGGTTATCATCAATCCATTTTTTAAAATTAAAAGGTCGAGTAATGCTCATGGTGAAATAAAATAAGAATTAATTACCAGGGAAATTTGCTTTACGTTTTTCTAAAAATGCAGCAACGCCTTCTTTAAAATCGCCAGTACCAAAACTTTTCCCAAATTCTTCAATCTCTACTTCAAATCCGTTTTGCTTATTGTTGTAGCCAGCATTAATAACTTTAATAGCAGTTCTAACAGCAACAGGAGATTTAGAGCTAATTTTTGAAGTGATATCAAAACATTTATTTAATAACTCTTCTTGTGTAGTAACATAATTTACTAAGCCCCATTTATAAGCATCTTCTGCGTTTAGCATATCTGCTGTTACAATCATTTCAAATGCTTTTCCTTTACCAACTAATTGTGCTAAGCGTTGCGTGCCACCATAACCAGGAATAACTCCTAAGCTAACTTCGGGCAATCCCATTTTTGCATTGTTACTAGCAACTCTTATATGGCAAGCCATAGCTAATTCTAAACCTCCACCTAATGCAAATCCGTTTACGGCAGCAATTACTGGTTTAGAGTAGTTTTCAATAAAATTAAATATTTTAAAATGTCCAATTGAACTTAATTGTTTTCCTTCTTCAACACTAAAATTTGCGAACTCTGCGATATCAGCTCCTGCCACAAATGCTTTTTGTCCTGAACCTGTGATGATTAATGCTCTAATATTTTTATCGTTTTCAGCATCTACAAAAGTTTCATGTAGTTCTTCGATAGTTTGTTTGTTAAGAGCATTTAATTTATCTGGACGATTAATAGTAATTACTAATACATCGTTTTTTAATTCAGTTGTTATATTTTCTAAAGCCATTTCTACTGTCATTTTCATTTATATTTAGTTGGAACAAATATAATGCGATAACAATAAATAGATTAAAAAGTTATTAACCCGATTTTTTTTAACATTTATAATTTTATTATTATAAAAGTTGAAACAGACATAAGTTATTACCTTTGTTTTATGGTAGTTTATGCAATACCTGGATTAGGCACAACAGAAAAATTATACGTAAACACTAAAATAAAAGGTGTTGAAATCATTGTGTTAAATTGGCCAGTGCCCGAAAAAAATGACACGATGCAATCTTATGCGTTAAAATTTTTACCACAAATAAATACCTCTGTTCCTTTTTGTTTATTGGGCGTGTCTTTTGGAGGAATGTTATGTTGCGAGCTATCAAAAATTATTTCGCCACAAAAAACATTTTTAATTTCAACTTGTAAATCTCGACGAGAATTACCTTGGTTTATAAAAACACTCAAGTATTTTCCACTACATAAAGTTATTTCTGAAAAACAACATCGCAAAATGGCTTACCAAGGAAGGTGGATAATTGGTTTTGGAAAAGCATATATCCCAGAGTTTTTAGGGATGGTAAATAGTATGACTCATCATTATTTTAAAAACTGTATTAATATTATTGTTAATTGGAACAACACAACACTCCCTAAAAACGTTATTCATATTCATGGGGATGCTGATATTCTGTTACAGTATAAATATGTAAAAGCAAATTATACCATAAAAAATGGCTCGCACGCTATGGTTGTTTTTAAGGCAGAAGAAATAAATGAAATAATTGAAAAAGAAATTAGTTTAATTAATGACGTTTTGCTATAAACCAATTATTCAACAAATTTTCGCGATTATATAACATAGGTTGTTTAGTTTCATAATCAATTAAACTAGCATTCGCTTCTTGTAAAATCGCTTGTCCAGCAGCTGTATCCCATTCCATGGTTGGTCCAAAGCGAGGATATTCATCAGCAACGCCTTCGGCAACCCAACACATTTTTATACTGCTACCAGTTGTAACAATATCTACTTGATTGTGTTTCAATTTTAACTGTTCAATATGCTGATATGTTTCAGAACTCATATGAGATCGGCTTGCTACCACTACGTAATTTTCTCTATTAGAAATAATAGGAAGTTTTTGAGCAACATTAATTAAGTGCTCTATGGTTGAGGTTTGAATACAAGTTACAAGTTCTGAGAATACTGCTCTATCGATTTTGTAAGAGCCAATTCCTTTTGCCGAAAAATATAAATCTTTAAACACAGGTGAATAGATAACTCCTAATGTTGGCATGTTATTTTCTACCAAAGCTATATTTACTGTAAATTCTCCATTGCGTTTTACAAATTCTTTTGTGCCATCTAAAGGGTCAACAATCCATAACTTTTGCCATGTTTTTCTTTTTTCAAAACCTTCATGAATTCCTTCTTCGCTCAGCACAGGAATATTGAACTGTTTTAAACTTTCAATAATTTTATCACTCGCTTTTTTATCCGCTAATGTCAGTGGTGATTTATCATCTTTATATTCAACATCAAATTTTGTATTATATATTTCTAAAATTTCTTTACCTGCTAAAACAGCAGTAATAATTGTTTGATGTAATAAGTGTTGATACATAATCTTTGAAACTAAGAGATAAATGTACTATTATTAGTTTAACTAAATACAGTGTAAATAATAAACGAAGACAGGTATGCTAAACCAGTCATAAATACAAGCTGAATAGCTGGCCATTTCCAATGTTTTGTTTCCCTGTATGTTGTAGCTAGTGTGCTCATACATTGCATGGCAAATACATAAAATACTAGCAATGACCAACACACGGCATTTGAATAGGATGGTTGTTGTGTTTCTAGATTTTTCTCAGCAATTAATTTCTCTCTTAATGTTTCTGTATTTTCAGAATCAACATTACTATAGATAGTTGCCATTGTTCCAACAAATACTTCGCGAGCAGCAAATGAAGTGATAAGAGCGATGCCAATTTTCCAATCAAAACCTAAAGGCTTAATTACAGGTTCCATTTTTTTGCCTAATACTCCAGCATATGAAGCTTCTAATTTTTCGGATTGAAATTGAGCTTCATATACAGCTTTTAAACTATCGTTAGGTGCTGCCGAAATAATAGTTGTATATTTCTTTTCTAAATTTTCAAATCCGTTTGAAGGTGCGTGAGTAGTTAAAAACCAAAGTACAACTGAAATTGCCAAGATAATTTTACCTGCATCAAACAAAAACACTTTTACTTTATCAAAAACCAACATGGCAACTGTTTGCCATTGAGGTTTTCTGTATACAGGCAATTCCATAATAAAGTAACTTTTCTCGGTGGTCTTTAAAAAACGTTTTAATACAAATGCAGCAATTAATGCAGTTACAAAACCTAACACATACATTGCCATTAATACTAAGCCCTGATAGTTAAATCCTAAGAATGTTTTTTTACCGGCAAACATAATGCTAATAAGGAGTGTGTATACAGGAAGTCGGGCAGAGCAGCTGATTAGCGGGGTTACCAAAATAGTTATAATTCTATCTTTCCAGTTTGTAATAGTACGAGTACTCATAATAGAAGGTACAGCGCACGCTACGCTGCTAATCATTGGAATTACAGATTTGCCGTTTAGTCCGAAGCGACGCATAACTTTATCTAAAATAAAACTAGCACGAGCCATGTATCCAGTATCTTCTAAGATGGCAATAAAGAAAAATAGCAAAGCAATTTGAGGCACAAAAACAACAATACCACTTATGCCAGCTAGTATACCATTCACAATCAAATCATTTAATTGACCTTGTGGCAGGTTAGAGGCCGTTATATCCATTAAATAAGCGAAGCTATTTTCTATCCAGGTCATTGGATATTCTGCAACGTAAAAAATAAACTGAAAAATAACCAGTAGAACTAAAAAGAAAAATGCAAATCCAAATATTTTATGTGTGAAAAATCCATCTAGTTTTTGAGTAATACTTTTACTAAGTTGCTCAGGTTGTTTTACACATTTTGCAATGATGTAGTTTATTTTGGCAAAACGATGAATATTATCTGCCAGCTCAAAAGATTTAATTAACTCGTTGTTTTGTTCTTTTTCTTGAAATTGTGTACTAATAATTTGTTCGTAGGACACAGCGCTAGGAAATAACTGTTTTTGTTTCTCGAAATTGTAAAAAATAGAATCAGAAATTTTCGCACACGTTATGGCCTCTTTTAACTCTTTTACACCCTCTTTAGTTCTTGAATTAGTAGGTATTACCAATATACCTAAAAGTTTTTCTAACTCATCCTTATAGATAAAAATGTTATTTTTTTCAGCTTCATCAATCATGTTTAAAGCCATAACACATGGCTTTTTTAAATCAATAACCTGAGTAGCTAATAATAAATGACGTTTTAAATTTGATGAATCAACAACAATCACAACCACATCAATCGTTTCGGTGTTGCTTAACAAAGCCTTACACGCAACTTCTTCATCAATAGATTTAGGATATAAACTATATGTTCCAGGTAAATCTGTTAGTTTATATTCTTTGTCTTTATGTTTGTAAGCACCGTAGTGTTTATCAACAGTAACGCCCGAATAGTTACCAGTTTTTTGGTGTAAACCAGTTAAGGAGTTAAATAGCGTTGACTTACCGCTATTAGGGTTACCAATTAGAGCTATGGAAGTATATGTTGATTTAGACAGCACAAGATTCTACCGTGTTTTCAAGAGTTAATTTTACAACAATTGTAGCTGCTTCTTGTTTTCTTAAACTTAATAAATACCCTGAAACTTCTATAGCTATGGGGTCTCCAAAGGGAGCAATATTTGCTAACTTAATTTTTTCGCCAGGCAAACATCCCATCTCAATAAATTTCAAAGACAAAAAATCATCTTTAAATTCTTGGATAATAGCAGATTGGCCTATGGTAAGTTTATCAAGTGTTAACATAAAAACAAGCAGATAAAAGTACATTTTTTTAAAGGGTTAAGGCATACCCTAAAAAAGGTATGTTTTAAATTTAAATGATTCCTAGTGCGTGTAAATAAATAACAGAAAAGCACCCTAAAAAAATTAAAAGAAGGGTATTTGCAATTTTAAGCTGCTTTATTTCAGATAGATAATCACCTATAAAAATGCTTAAAGGAATAATGCAAGGTAATAAAATCATGTCAGATACTTGTTCGAAAGCAACCATTAACAAACAAAACAGAAGCATCCACAAAAGGATATATTTTGTTTTTTGAGTTTTAACCTTTCCTCCAAATCCTTTGCTTAAATATCTGGCTAAAGCAAATATAAATCCTAGCACAGTAATGAATATAAATCCAAAGTAATATTCACTAACAATTGGTTTTTGAATGCTTGATATAGCTTCTTTCATCATACCAAACACAGCAAAATAATTTTCAACGGTTAAGAAACAAATACTAACATATATATATAAAGGAGTTAGCAAGCCAATTGATAAAATACACCATTCTCGCCAATTAAAAGGTCTTAAAATAATTAATGCTATAAAACTTAAAGGGAACACTATGATGTAATGAATACAAAAAAATGAAGCTAATCCCATAAATACCCCTGCTTTAAAAAATGAAGCTAAAGCATAATCCTGACGATAACTATTTATTATAAAATACAGTGCTGGTAAAATAAATAGGTTTGCCACCAAAATGGGCTCAACAATATTTTTGTTTGTTGCCGAAAATGAAAAAAGTATATAAAAAAAGGCAGGTAAATAATTTGTTTTGCTCGTTATTTCTTGCCCAATACATAAAAAATTGACGAAAAAAGCACCTAAAAGAACAACACAAAGTGTAATGATTTGAGTTAAAGTAAACGAAAGGCTGTTGCCAAATATGTAATAGTAAAAGATGTGTTCTTTGTAATTTACACCAGAATCATTAATATTTACAAACGCATACGAACATGACCAAGCAGCAATACTTAGAAAAATAAGTAAAATAATAGATGTTTGAATATTGCTTTTTAATGGGCCAACAATCATTTTTTTAAGAAAATCGTTTTTTTTAAGAAAAAATTCTATTTTTGTGCTGTAAACTTACTAAAATTACATTAATATGACTTCTTTAATGATTACAATGACAGATGTTTTTTACGGAATTGGAAATTTTTCTAAATCTGTGTTTAAAGGTATGGATGCTTTAGGACATGGTCCAAACATCATTTTATGGAGTATTATTGCATTTCTTTTAGGATACCAAGTAAGACAAATGATCAAACAAAACAAAGAAGCTGATAAAAACGGCACTTTGAGATAATATATTTTACCTTAAAAACGAACCCTGATTTTTTAATCAGGGTTTTTTTATTTAGTTTAGTGTATCTTAATTTTTGATATGCAAAAAAAACTACTACCATTTTTAATTATCGTGTTTAGTTTTCTTGGTTTGTTTAAAGCCAATGCAACTCACATTGTTGGTGGAGAGTTAAATTATAAATATTTAGGGTCTAATAATTATGAAATTAGATTAACCGTTTACCGTGATTGTTCTGTAGGAAAGGTTGGTTTCGATGATTCGGCAAGTGTCGGAATTTTTAATTCATTTAATGTAAGGCTAAAAACTTTAAAAATGTTAGCAAGGGATAGTGGATTGGTGCCTCCAATAATTTATGATCCTTGTACTATACCCCCTTTAGATTTTTGTTACAAATATTGCCACTATATTGATACTATTAATTTACCTCCTTTAACAGGAGGCTATCAAATATCCTATCAGCGTTGTTGTCGTAACCAAAATATTTTAAATATTGTAAATCCTGAATGCGTTGGAGCAACTTATTATGCTACTATACCAGGTTCTGAGGTTGTTGCGGTAAATAGTAATCCTGTTATAAAGTTTTGGCCCCCCCCTTTTATTTGTGTAAATAAACCCTGGGTATTTGATGATTCTGCTATTGATTATGATGGGGATTCTTTAGTTTATGAACTATTTCAGCCATTTGATGGACTTACAGCTTCATGTCCAGTTATTGCAAACATTGTACCTCAAGGTACATCATGCCCTAATACAGTTACTGTATGTCCCAGTGCTCCCGTGAACCCTCCCTTTTTTCCGCTTGTTTGGCAATCACCTTATTCCACCTTAAATATGTTAGGAGGCATTCCACTACAAATTAATTCATCGACAGGCCAAGTAACCGCTACGCCAAATATGCAAGGTTATTTTGTAATAGGAATTAAAGTAAAAGAGTATCGTAATGGTGTGTTTTTAAGCGAAACTAAAAGAGATTATCAATTAATTGTAAAACCATGTCCAAGTGTTGTAGTTGCTGCGGCTCAGGTTCCTCAAGCAATTTGTGCGACAACAACAGCCTCTTTTACAAACAACAGCACGGGAAGTGCAGGTTTAAGTTTTAATTGGTATTTTGGAGATCCTTCCACTAATGCAGATACTTCTCATGTGACTTCTCCAAGCTATAGCTATCCTGGTACAGGCAGTTATTCTGTTACTTTAGTAGCTTATGTTAGCAATAAACCTTTATGTAATGATACCGCGAGAACTATAGTTTCAATAAGCGATGCGTTTAAAGCCTCTTTTACGTTTACACCAGTTGCTTGCTCTAAAAACTTAGTTAATTTTACAGGAACAGTGCAAAACCCTCCAGGCACAACACCAATTTGGTCTTGGAATTTTGGTGATGGAGACACTTCTTCTGTTCAAAACCCAAGTCATAATTATATTGCTGCTGGTAATTTTCAAGTTACATTAATTACCGAAATTCCTAACTCTGTAAATTGTATAGATACTTTATCAGCACAAACCATTAATGTTATTACAAATCCAGAATTATATATACCAAACACCTTTACACCTAATGGAGATGGACATAATGATGTGTTTATTGTTCGAGGACCGTATTTTGGAGTATATTATTTTGCAGTGTATAATAGATGGGGCGAGTTAATGTTTGAAACAACTGATCCAAAAGAAGGATGGGATGGTAATTATAAAGGTAAACCTTCTGATCCTGGCGTGTTTGGCTACTACGTGAGGGCAAAATGCGGCGAACAGAGCGAGGAAATTTTTAGAAAAGGTAACGTTACTTTAATTAGATAGATGAAAACGAAGTGGACATATTTATCAATTAAAGCTGTATTAATTTTTATAGTTTTAATACTCAATTCAACACCTTCAGTTTGTCAAGATGTTCACTTTTCTCAGTATAACGGTTCGGTTATTAACCTTAATCCTGCTTTTACTGGTTTTTTTGATGGCGATTATCGTGTAAATGGTATTTACAGAAGTCAATGGACCACCGTTCCTGTTCCTTACCGTTCGTTTTCAATAGCTGCAGACGGGCGTTTTAAAACCAAAAACATGAGAAGTGATTGTTTTGGTGCGGGAGTTATGTTTAATAATGATAAATCTGGAGATACTAATTATGGCACAAACCAATTATATCTATCAGGTTCTTATATTCATAAATTAAATAAAGATTCAACATTATTGTGGACAACAGGACTATTAGTAGGTATTTCAAACGTTGGATTTAATTATAGTAAAATGACATTTGACGATCAGTATCAAAACAATAGTTATAGCTCATCAAATGGCACTGGAGAAAATTTTGCGAAAAACTCAACTACTTTCGGAGATTTTAATTTTGGAACGGCTATTCAATACGCTCTAAAACAAAGGGCTTTTGTACAATATGGGATTTCTTACCATCACTTTACAAACCCTAAATTAACTTTTCAAAATAACACGAGTATCAGAGTAGACCCTAAACTAAATAACTACTTATGCTTTGCATACCCAATTGGCACATCAACAGATATTATTGCTGAGGTTTTATATTCGCATCAAGGAAAGTATAACGAACTAATACCAGGAACACAATTTAAATTTTACTTAGATCAAAAAACAAATCAAGCAGCTTCAGTTGGCTTATATTATAGAGCAAAAGATGCAGTTATAGCAAGATTAGGATATCAAATAAAAACCTTAACAGCAGGAATTAGTTATGATGTTAACACAAGCAAGTTTATTGCAGCTACTAACAGAAGAGGAGGCTTTGAAATTTATGTAACCTATATCTTCAAAAAAATTATTCCATTTGTGCCAAAAACAAGAGTTTGTCCAATTTACATGTAGTATGCTGATAGTAAAAAAAACGTATAGATTGTTTTTTGTGTTTTGTTTTCTGACAGGAACAAACATATACTCACAAAGCATTAAACAATACTTAAAGCTTGGAGCAGAAGCCACACAACGAAAAGATTATTCATCTGCTGCACAATATTACAATCAAATTATACTATTAGATTCATCAAAAATAGAATATCAATTACTATTTGCAGATGCTTCCAGATTAAATTATGACAACGCTTCAGCATTAAACTGGTATTTAAAAATTTACAAATTAGATAATGGTAAAAACTACAAGGAAGTACCATTTTATATTGCCACGCTTTTAAAAAGTACTGGAAAATATAAGGATGCTAAAAAGTATTTTGACAAGTACTACAAAAAACAACGTAACAATAAAGACAAAGAAAAAGCACGTTTAGCAGCAAAAGCTAAACAAGAATTTGATGCCTGTGATATTGCTCAAGTATTGGTAAAAAATCCAGTAGATGTAAAAGTAATTCATTTGGATAGTGCAGTAAATAGTAGAGTAAGCGAGTATGCTCCTTTCGAATACGATAGTTTATTATACTTCTCATCATTAAGAGATAAATCTAAAACAGACGAATCTGGAGTTGGATTTAATAAACTTTATACAGCTAAAAAATCTGCCAAAAAAGAAAATAAATTTTTAAAAGCAAAAGAACTAGATTCTCTGTTTAACAAAAGTGATATACACAATGCCAACACCAGTTTTAATGCAGATTTTACAAAAGTATTTGTATCGCGTTGTGGAGCACTAAACGCAAGCCAATACCGTTGCGAGATTTATGTTTCTGATTTTAAAGATGGACACTGGACAGAATTACAAAGATTACCTGAACCAATTAATGTAAGCGGAAGCAATACAACGCAACCTTGCCTAAGTGAAATAAACGGTAAACAAGTATTATTCTTTTCAAGCGACAGAGGGGCAGGAGAGGGAGCAATGGACATTTGGCATGCATTTATGAACGATGACGGAACGTTTGAAACACCTATTAATGCTGGTAAAAAAGTAAACACCATTGAAGATGATATTACACCATGGTTTGTAAAAGAAAACAAAACATTGTATTTCAGTTCCACTTGGCACAAAGGGTTAGGAAATTTTGATATTTTTAGTTCTGAGTTTAAAGATAATTCCTTTACAGAGCCTCAAAACATGGGCTATCCAATTAACAGTAGTTATAATGATATTTACTATAGCGTAAATTCAAAAAAAGACAGAGCGTATATATCATCAAACAGATTAGGTTCTTATTTTGAAGATAAACCTAACTGCTGTAATGATATTTATAGTTTTCCAATCACCCCTTTAACAGAGCCACCTAAGCCAATAGACACAACAGCTTTGCTAATTAATCAAATGAAAGTGTTAGTTCCCTTAACGTTATATTTTCATAACGATGAACCAGAACCTAAAACCAAAGTGATTGTTACAAAAAAGAACTACAAAAAAACGTATGAAGATTATGTGGCACTTAAGCCAAAATATTTAGCAGAATATCCTAAGGGTTTGGATGGAGAACAAAAAGAGTTATCTGTAAATAGAGTTGAGAATTTTTTCGAAGATAGTGTAGATGTAGGTATGCAAGACTTAGATAAATTTGCCTTGTTATTAGATCAGGTTTTGCAAAGAGGCGAAAAAGTTAAAATTACCATGAAAGGATATTGTAGCCCGCTTGCCAGCACAGATTATAACGTGAATTTGGCAAAACGTCGTATTAGTAGTTTACGTAATTACTTTATGGAATATGATAATGGCAAATTTGTTAAATATGTTGATAACACTAATGAAGCTGAAGGACGCATTGAGTTTTTTAATGAAGATATAGGCGAATTGCCAGTAAGTAAAGTGAGTGATGACGTAAAAGACGTTCGAAATTCGGTTTATAGCCCATATGCCGCCGCAGAGCGCAAAATCCAAATTATTGCCATTAGTTACCTGAAGTAATACCCATTATGCTCGTCACCCTGAACTTGTTTCAGGGTCTCAACTAGATGCTGAAACAAGTTCAGCATGACTAAAACCTACCACTTATTGCCCAAAATCAACCAGTTACAAAGCCACAGATTTTTATTACTAAAATCTTACAATATTTGTAGGAAATTAGGCGTCGTTAAACAAAATAAAACGTTATAAACATTAACAAAAAGATAGCATTCAAATATTGTTATTTAAAAACCTTTTTATTATGTTTGGCGTCATTCTAAAAAAATAGAAACTAACTAAAAAAACAACTATTATGAGTAACAAAAAAACATCAGGCGGTTTTCCGTTCATCGTTTCAGCATTAGCAATCGCTATCTGTTTAGTAATTGGTATTGTAGTTTATAAATTTGTATTAGGCGACGCAGCTAATTTTGATGCTGAAGGTCCAGAAAAAGGACATCCACACAATTTCTTTGGTATCATGTACAAAGGTGGATTTATCGTACCAGTATTATTAGGAACTTTATTTACAGTAATTACATTTGCATTAGAGCGTTTTATCACTATCCAAAAAGCAAATGGTGCAGGGAACACAGATAAATTTGTGGCTAAAATTAAAGAATTAATTGCTGCTAAAGATTTTGATGGAGCTATTGCAGCTTGCGATAAACAAAAAGGATCTTTAGGTAATGTTGTACGTGAAGGTTTAATGAAATACCAATTCGTACAAAACGATAACACAATGGATAAAGAAGCTAAAGTGGCAGCTATTTCTAAATCTTTAGAAGAAGCAACAGCATTAGAATTACCAATGTTGTCTAAAAACATGAGCGTTATTTCAACTTGTGCTTCTATTGGTACATTAGTTGGTCTAATCGGAACGGTTGTAGGTATGATTCGTGCGTTTGGTGCCTTAGCTGCAGCTGGTACTCCTGATACAGCAGCATTAGCAACTGGTATTTCTGAAGCCTTAGTAAATACATTAGTAGGTATCTTATCTTCTGCATTAGCAATTATTTTCTATAACTTATTTTCAAACCGTGTAGATCAGTTAACTTATGCAATGGACGAAGCAGGT
>JBBIUW010000006.1:0-18055 GCA_037440045.1 Sphingobacteriaceae bacterium | reverse complement strand
AGCCATCACAGCAAACTCTCGCCATTTGTCTCCAATCATTGCCATTTCATTAGAAAGTTCGTTGAAAGACTGTTTGTTTAATATTGGAGCCGCTTCCTGAAGAAATGCAGCGAAAATAAATCTGAAACCAGCTCCACCAGTGCCTATTTCCTCTTGCATTCGTACAATTTGACCTAAATATAGCGATGCCTTTTTAAAGCCAAGCTTTTCGGGCATTTTTCGAATAACATTCGAAACCATCCTGATTCCCTTTACTCCGAAAAGTGGAATCGGAACATTGAGCATATCAGAGGCAGTGCGGTGTATCCCTTTTTTGATTGCTTGCTCAATAATGCTTAATGATTGCCACATTTCGTGCTGACGAACCATGAAACGATCATAAGTATCTCCTTGAGTTCCTACAGGTACAGTAAAAGTAAAATCTTCGTAAGACGAATAAGGATTCATCACACGAACATCATAATCAACACCTGCTGCACGTAAGTTAGGTCCAACAAAACTGTAAGCTAACGCTCTCTCTGCTGATATTGGTCCGCAATTAATTGTACGGTCCATGAAAATTTTATTACGCTCTAATAAATTAGAAAACTCTTTTAATCCTTTAGGGAATTCTTTTAAAAATTCGTTGATTTTATCCCAAGCAGTTTTACTCCATTCCTTATCAAAACCTCCAATACGACCAATATTAGTAGTTAAACGAGCTCCGCAAATTTCTTCGAAGATTTCGTAAATTTTTTCTCTCCATTGAAAGATGTATAAGAAACCAGTCATCGCACCAGTATCTACACCAATTACAGAGTTACAAATAATATGATCAGCAATACGAGATAATTCCATAATAATAACACGGTGATATTGTGCGCGTTTTGGAATTTCTGCTTTTAATAATTTTTCTACAGTCATGTACCAACCCATATTATTGATTGGCGAAGAACAATAGTTTAAACGATCTGTAATAGGAGTAATTTGTGCATAAGGACGACGCTCTGCTAATTTCTCAAAAGCACGGTGAATATATCCAATTGTAGGAACTGCATCGTGAATAATTTCACCATCCATTTTCAATACGTTTTGGAAAATACCGTGTGTTGCAGGGTGCGTAGGCCCAAGGTTTAATGTAGAATATTCTTTTTCTTCTACAACCTCTTTATTTACATTCGTATTAGTTTCTTTTTTACTCATTTTTCATTTAAGATTTGAGATTTGAGATTTGAGATTTTTACTTCTCACTTCTAAAATCTAATGTCTAACTTCTTATCTACCAAACATGCTGTCTTTTTTATCTGTTCTAGTTTGATCTTCTAAAGGATATTCTTTTCTCAAAGGAAAAATATCCATTTCATCTACATTTAAAATACGTTTTAAGTTTGGATGACCTTTAAATTTCACACCGAAGAAATCGTATGTTTCGCGTTCCATCCAGTTCGCTGCAGGCCACAAATCAGTAGCTGTAGGGATTTCAGGTTTATTGATATCGAAAAATGTTTTTAAACGAATACGATAATTTTTTGGCATGTTGTGTAAATGATAAATCACACCTAACTGTTTTTCGTCAGCTGTCTGCATACCACATAAATCTGTTAAGAAATGAAAGTTTAATGCTTCATCTTCTTTTAAAAATTTAAGAATATCGTGTACTTTATCATTTTTTACAGTAAAAACAGGGTAATCGTAAAGCTGCTCTGCCGATTCAATTGCATCAGCAAAGTTTTCTTTCAATTTAGTATTTACAATTTCTAAAAGCTCCATAGTATATTTTGAATTATTCTATTCCGTATGAGTTTAACATTTTCTTATACTCGTCTGATTCTCTTCTTCTGAAAGATTCGTTTTGAGCCATTTCTTGGATTTTTAAAACACCTTCTAAAATTTGCTCAGGACGAGGAGGACAACCAGGAACATAAACATCCACAGGAATAATTTTATCAATCCCCTGTAATACTGAGTATGTATCAAAAATACCACCTGTACTTGCACAAGCTCCTACAGATAATACCCATTTTGGCTCAGCCATTTGCTCGTAAACCTGACGTAAAGTAGGCCCCATTTTTTTAGCAATAGTCCCCATTACCATCAACATGTCTGCCTGACGTGGAGAGAAGCTCAAACGCTCCGATCCAAAACGACCTAAGTCGTAGTGAGATGCCATGGTTGCCATGAACTCAATACCACAACAAGATGTTGCAAAAGGTAAAGGCCATAAAGAGTTTTTACGAGCTAAACCAACAGCGTCTTCTAATTTTGTTGCAAAAAAACCAGGTCCTTCAAGTCCTTCAGGGCTTTTAGCGATTTCTAGTTTGGTGCGTTTTATAATTTCTTTTGCCATGTTTAATTTAAGATTTAAGATTTAAGATTTAAGACTTTTACTTCTTACATCTAAAATCTGATTTCTAATTTCTTAATTTATTCTTCCCATTTCAATGCTTTTTTAGAAAGCATGTAGTAGAATCCAACTAATAACAAGATGATAAAGGTGAATACTTCTATAACACCTAACATCCCTAACTCTTTAAAGTTTACTGCCCAAGGGTACATAAAAATTACCTCTATGTCGAAAAGCACAAATAAAATAGCCACTAAGAAATACTTAATGGCAAAAGGTAAACGTGCATTTCCTAACGATTCGATACCGCACTCAAATGAATCTAATTTAATTTTTGTTTTACGTTTTGGACCTAACCAATGCGACGCAAGCATTGTGGTTACTACAAATCCAAGGGCAACGATAAACATTAATAATATTGGTAAATAATCTAAAGGAGATGACTGTGTGTTCATATATAACAGTTTAATTATTGATTGTAAGATTAACTATTTTTAAGTAAATCATCAAATATTCGGTCTATTTTTTTAAAGGTTAGAATGTTTAAAAATAGCATAAAAAAACCCTTAGTTTATTAAACTAAGGGTTTTTATTAAAATATATTAAGATAATTACTCAGCAATAACTTCAAAGTTAATTGTAGCAGAGATTTCTTTAAATAAACGAACTTTTGCAGAATAAGTTCCTAAAGCTTTAATAGCTTCCTCGTTCATTTCAATATTTTTACGTTCTACTTCGTAACCAGCTTTTTTCAAAGCATCAGCTAATTGAATGTTAGTTACTGAACCGAAAATTTTTCCAGATTCACCAGCTTTAGCACCAACTTTAACTGTTACATCAGCAAACTTAGCTGCCATTGCAGTAGCTTCGTTACGTAATTTTTGTTCTTTAAATGAGCTTTGTTTAATTTCTTCAGCTTGCATTTTTTTGTTACTTTCTGTAGCTAAAACTGCAACACCTTGAGGAATTAAAAAGTTACGACCGTATCCGTTTTTTACTTTAACGATGTCGTTCTTATATCCTAAACCTTTATGGTCTTTTTTTAATATAATTTCCATGTTGTTTTTCCTCCTTTAATTATTTTAAACCATCTGCTAAATAAGGCATTAAAGCAATGTGACGTGCACGTTTAACTGCTTGAGACACCTTACGTTGAAATTTCAATGAAGTTCCAGTTAAACGACGAGGTAATAACTTACCTTGCTCGTTAACGAACTTTAATAAAAAGTCTGCGTCTTTGTAATCAATATATTTAATACCTAACTTTTTAAAGCGACAGTATTTTTTCTTTTTAACCTCAGCACTAGGAGGATTTAAAAAGCGTACTTCATTTTTTGCCATTTTGTAAATTCTTTTTTGGAGTTAATAATTAAGCTTCAGCTTTTTTAGTTTTAGCAACTTTAGCATCAGACCCTTTTGAACGACGTTTGTCAGCCCAAGTAGCAGCATGTTTTTCTAAAGCAATCGTTAAGAAACGTAATACACGTTCGTCACGTTTGAATTGTAATTCTAATTCAGCGATTTCTGTTCCTTTTCCAGAAAAATCAACTAAGTGGTAGAAACCAGTTGTTTTCTTTTGAATAGGGTAAGCTAATTTTTTTAAGCCCCAGTTCTCTCTGTGATTAATTTTTGCTCCCAAATCCGTTAGGATTTTTTCAAACTTTTTTGCGGCCTCCTTTGCCTGATCTTCAGACAAAACGGGAGTTAAAATGAAGACCGTCTCATAGCGTTTTTCCATTATTATTTATTTTAAATTAGGGCTGCAAATATAGGCTAATTATTTGATTCTGTTGCTAATTGATAAAAAAAATGCTTAAAATCCTAATAAATGCTCATTATAGTTCTCTGAAATAGTTGTAAATAATTGAAAATCAGCTTTTTAATGATTATTCAGTTTTCTGAATTTTAATTAAAAATCGTCGATTTTAACATTTCACGGATTATAAACTAAAACATCTTTTTTTACTCCGTATATTTAATTTAAATATTGCATTGTTGAAAAATACGCTGATACTAATAAATTGGATAGGCATTATAATAGTACCTTTTGGCTGTTATTTACTTATGAATCTCTTTATCTCTATCATATTTTCTCTCAAGTTCATTACTCAAGCACCGCCTGATAGTAATATTGTTTTTGATTCTTCTTTTGATATCCGTCAAGAAGTAATTTCTGTTGCAAACTTTAAAACTCAGGAAAAAATGGATTTTGTGTTTAGCACACAAATTTACCAGTTAGGTTGCGATACAATGCCAAATGTTAAGTTTTGGAGAACGATTATGAATTTACATAAAGATTCAGCCTTATTCAACACGCCCCATAATCGAAATATTTTAAGTAAACAACATATAAGAGATTGGGAAAGTAAGGATTTGGTAACAAAATCCTGTTATAAAGATAGCCTCAGAAATTGGTATTGTTTAGATGATTCTGCCAGAATTCTTTTAACAAATGGAAAAAGTTTTTTTTATGATTTCGAAAAAGCATCGGCTAATTTCCATAGAGGTATTAATGATTTTATTGCTAATGGAGTGGACCCATGGTATGCTCAAGCAATTTTAATGATTGAAAGCCCTAATAAACTTCAAAAATCAAATGCTGGCGCTTATGGTTCGTTTCAGCTTATGAAAGATGTGGCTCGTTTGTTTGGATTAAAAGTAAATAAACATATTGATGAACGTGCAAACTTTGATAGATCTGCTTATGCGGCATCTAGCTTAATTAAAAAGATATGTATTCCAAAAACAAAAGAAATTTTAGATTCTCTGGGAATTAAAAATTATAAAGAAAACGAGTTATGGTTTAGATTATTGGTAATGCACTCATACCACGCAGGTGCCGGAAACGTTAAACGTGCTTTGTTCTCTTTTAAACCTACACAAGGTAATATGGATTTGATTTATACCTTGTGGAGAACAGAAACCAAACACTTTAAATCAGCCTCGCAAAACTACTCGCAATTAGTTTTAGCAGCTATGCTTGAAGTGAATGAAAAATTCGGGCTGGCTCCAAAACAGCTAAATGCTCCTCCTGTTCCAAAAGAAAGTGCGCTTCGATAATTAGTCGGATAAAAAGCCTATTTAGCCTATTTTAAAAATGAATTTTTTTTGAAAATTGAATTTTCTTTGTTTTTTAGTTTACATTTAGCTAATTAAATTTTTTACCTATGAGAATATTAATTATCGAAGATGAAAAATCATTACGCGAAGACGTTGTAGATTATTTAACAGAGAATGGATATAAATGTGATTTTGCTACTACTATAAAAAGTGCAATTCAAAAATTAAACGATATTGTATATAGTTGCGCTTTGGTAGATGTTGGATTGCCTGATGGTTCTGGTATTGAGGTGGTAGAATACATTAAAAAAAATAATCCCGAAATGGGAGTTATTATTGTAACTGCAAAAAATGCGTTAGAAGATAAACTTGAAGGATTAAAAATTGGAGCGGATGATTATTTAACTAAGCCGTTTCACTTATCAGAGTTAAGTGCCCGTATTTATTCGGTTTTACGTAGACGAAATTTTGGAGGTAAAAACTCACTAGTGTTTGATGGGTTGGAAATTGATACCACTGAAAAGAAAGTAATTGCAAATGGTAATCAGTTGCAGCTAACTAAAAAAGAGTATGAGATTTTGGTTTATTTAGCAAGTAATCCTACCCACTTAATTACTAAAGAAGCATTGGCAGATGCTATTTGGGGTGACAAGGCAGATATGGCAACATCTTTTGATTTTGTATACAGCCAAATCAAAAACTTAAAGAAAAAATTAAACGAAGCAGATTTAAAAAACTACATTAAAGTAGTTTATGGAATGGGATACAAGTTTAAGGATTAGTTCCTAATCAATGAAACTTCTTACAAAATCTAATATTTATACTACAATAACTACTGTATTGCTTTTTGCGATGGGTATTTTTATTGTGTATCAAGTTGTGTTAATGCGATTGGATCAAGAAGTAGATAAGCAGTTACTAAACACTAAAGATAAAATTGTAAAAGGATTACAAGATGGAATTCAGCCCAATGATTTTTTATCCAACATTGGTCAGAAAATTTATGTCAGAAAAATAGATTTTCAAACTATTTATGGAAATCAGTTTATTGAATATTTAGAAAAAGATCCTAAAAATCCATCAAGCGATGGAGATATCACGCAACGAGAATTGTTGTTTCAAACCTATGTAAATGGTAATGTATATGAAGTTACAGTTTGTAGTTCATTAACCGAAGGAAAAAAAATTGGAGATTACATAGCAGTTGTAGTATTGATTTTTTTATTGGTTTCAGTTTTGATTTTATTTTTATTGAATCGTTTAATCTCTTCATTTATTTGGTCACCATTCTACGATACCCTCACTAAAATTAAAACATGGAACATCAAAAAGAATGATATTCTTAATTTTAAAGATACCGACATTGATGAGTTTCATTTATTAAATGATACAGTTAAAGATTTAACACATCAAATTCAGGCAGATTATCACAATTTAAAGGAGTTTACAGAAAACGTTTCTCACGAAGCGCAAACCCCTTTATCTATTATTAGTACAAAGTTAGAGTTGTTAATGCAAGAAGATAATTACAACGAAAAACAACATAAGTTATTAGTACAAACATATAATGCTACACAACGTTTATATAAATTAAATGAAGGTTTAATTTTGTTAACACGAATAGAAAACAAACAATTTGTTGAAACCACAAAAATTGAACTTACTCAGGCATTTGATGAAAAAATAGAAGTACTAGAAGATTTTATTGAAGCAAAACAAATAACTGTTGAGAAGTGCTATAACAAGCAAATTACTAAAGAAGTAAATCCTATATTACTTACTATTTTGCTTAATAATTTATGTATTAATGCTATTAAGTATAATTTAGAAGAAGGTGGCACGATTAAAATTACAGTTGATGCAGATTCTTTTTCGGTAGAGAATACAAGTTATATTGATAAAATTAATCGACAATTTTTATTTGACCGTTTTAATAAAAATTCAATATCGGGTTCACTTGGATTAGGCTTGTCGTTAATTAAAAAAATTGTTGATTTTTATAATTGGCAGGTAACTTATTCTCATAAGGATGGAATACATAAATTTAAAATTTATATGTAGTTTCGTTTCTCTAAACAACGAGGTATGAGTAATTCCATTTGGCATAAAGAGCCAGTTTTAATTGAAATCAATGAGCTTAATAAAAATACATTAGGTCAAAATTTAGGTATTGAATTTACAGAGATAGGCTCAGATTATTTAGTAGCCACAATGCCTGTTGATGAAAGAACGAAGCAACCATTTGGGTTATTACATGGCGGGGCTAATGTAGCATTAGCAGAAACTTTGGGTAGTGTAGCTTCTTTGTTAGTCGTAAATAGCGAAGTTTTTATTGGTGTAGGTGTTGAAATTAACGCCAATCATATTAAAGCAGTTTTAAGTGGTAAGGTAAAGGGAGTTTGCTCTCCTTTAAATATTGCAGGCAAAAATCATGTGTGGGATATTAAAATTTATAATGATGCAAACGAATTAACATGTGTGTCAAGGTTTACGTGTACTATTATTCCTAAAAGTAAATTTGTATAATGATTAAGCTTAAGAGTTTTTTTATTTTTATTTTTTGTCATTCAATTTTAATTTCTCAAGTTAAATTAAAACCAGGATTCGATGCCCGAGAGTTTTTAGATGTATTACATTTAGAATGGGCACACCAAGATAGTGGAAGCAAATATGCCCCTCCTTATATCCCCACTAACTATAAACGAGTGTTTCGTTCGCCAGAAGTTGGTTTAAAAAATAAGGTTGATTTTTGGTTACGCAATGATTCGGTTGGTGTTATTTGTTTACGTTATACGGTTGGAGGAACAAGCTGGCTCGAAAATTTTTATAGTGGTTTAATTAAAGCACAAGGCGCCTTAAAATTAAACGATAGTACGGCGTTTAATTACAAATTTGCTAACGATGAAAAAGCATTGGTGCACCATGGTTGGGCAATAGGTGTGTGTCATTTAGCGCCTTATGTTACTAAAACTATAAACGAATATTATAAAAAAGGTATTAAAGAATTTATCATTGTAGGTCATAGTCAAGGAGCGGCTTTATCTTATTTAATGCGTTCATATTTACAGTATGCGCCTCCATCAGTTGTGCCAAAAGATGTAACTTATAAAGTATACTGTAGTGCAGCTCCTAAACCAGGCAATTTGTTCTATGCCTATGATTTTGACTTTATTACCCGAAACGGTTGGGCTTATCGTATTGTAAATACAAACGATTGGGTTCCTCAAACACCTTTTTCGGTACAAACCATCAGCGATTTACATCCTACAAATCCATTGGTTAAAAGAAAGCAACTCATGAAAAGAAGATTAAAAAAGCCTTTTATCAGATTGTATGTTAACCATGCTGTAAAAGATATGGAAGATGCTGCAAGAAAAACAAACCGTAAATACCATAAATACCTCACCAAACGTATGGGTGTTTTTGTAAAAAAATCATTGAAAGAGTATCAGGACCCAACTATTGAAAAAAGTAATTTTTACATGACGGCAGGTGTTCCTATTATTCTTCCGCCCGATAGTACCTATAACGAGAAGTTTAAATTTGATGGCGAAAATGTATTTCTGCATCATATGTTTGAACCTTACATCTATTTAACAGAACTTTATTACTTAAAAAAATAGTCTTTTTGTCATTAAATTATACCCAATCAACCACTCTAATCGTCATTTATCTAAAAACTGTATTTTGTTAGTCAAATTCTGTTAAATTAGCCCTCGATTTTAAACTAAACGATCTATGAAAAAAATTGTACTATCAATTGTATTACTATCATTTTTATTTCAGCCTGTAGCTAAGGCCGATGAAGGTATGTGGCTACCAATGTTACTTGGAGAGCAAGTGTATGCTGATATGGTTAAAAAAGGCTTAAAGGTTTCAAAAGAACAGCTTTACAGCATGAATCAAGCTTGTATTAAAGACGCTATCATTATTTTTGGTGGTGGTTGTACAGGCGAAATTGTTAGTAAAGAAGGTTTGATTTTTACTAATCATCACTGTGGTTACAGCGCAATTGCAGCAGCAAGCTCTGTAGACCATAATTATTTAAGAGATGGTTTTTGGGCTAAATCTAAATCAGAAGAAATTTATGCTCCAGGCGTACATGCTCAATTTTTAATTAAAATTATTGATGTTACTGATAAAGTAAACGAAAAAATAAAAGATATTCCTTCTTTAGAATTAACTCAAAAATTACCTGGTATTTTAGCTGAAATGGCTACTAAAGAAACAGAAGGTTCTGGTTACGAAGGTCGTATTGCATCTATGTTTAAAGCAAATCAATTCTTATTATTTGTTTATGAGCGTTACAAAGATGTACGTTTAGTTGGTACACCACCAGAAAGTATTGGAAAATTTGGTGGAGACACAGATAACTGGGAATGGCCTCGCCACACTGGAGACTTTTCTATTTTCCGTGTATATACAAACAAAGATGGTAAAGCAGCTGATTACGCAGCCGACAATGTGCCTTTAAAATCTAAATACTCATTACCAGTTTCTATTAAAGGAGTTAAAGATGGTGATTATACAATGATTTGGGGTTACCCAGGCGGTACTAACCGTTACGAAACATCTTATGGTGTAAAATTAAAAACAGATATCGAAAATCCATCTTTAGTTGATTTACGCGATGCTCGTTTAAAATTTATGTTAGAGGAAATGAAAAAAGATCCAGCAGTTAAAATTCAGTTAGCAGGAAATTATGCAGGCATTGCAAACTACTGGAAATTTTTTGATGGAGAATCAAAACAATTATTAAAATTCAAAACATACGAAGAAAAGCAAGCTAACGAAGCTGCTTTCTTAGAATGGGCAAAAGGCAAATCTGAGTTTGAAAATGTATTTAATGAATACCAAAAAATTTATGATGCTTGGCGTCCATACGCAAAACAACGTGTGTATATGACAGAGGGTATTTTCGGTTCTCCTTTAATTGCATTTGCATCTTCATTACAAAAATTTGATGCTACATTAAGCAAAAAAGATGTTACGAAAGAAGAAATTTCTAAAGCTGCTGAAGCAGTTAAAACAGCTCGTGCTAATTTTATTAAAGGAGAAAATGTTGTATCAGACAAAAATATTTTAGCGTTTGTTACTCAAGCGTTTTATAATGATATTGACGCAGCGCAACACCCTGCTGGTTTTTATGCAATGATTAATAGCAAGTTTGGAGATTTAAAAGCTAAATCTACTTATGAGGCATTTTCTAATTATGTATTTTCAAATACAGCTTTTTTAGATAACGCTAAATGGGATGCAATGATTGCTAATCCAGATACAGCATCACTTCATAAAGACCCAGCATTTATGGTAGCAAATGCTTTTAATACAAACTTTAATACTAAATATGCTAAGGCTTTTGCTGATTTTAACGCACAAAATTTTGTTTTAGGTAAAACCTATTTAAAAGGTGTGTTAGAAATGAATAAAGGCAAAAAAATGTACCCTGATGCAAACTTTACTATGCGTGTAAGCTATGGTAATGTAAAATCGTATTCTCCTAGAGACGCTGTAAAATATAGTCATATTTGTACATTATCGGGCGTATTAGAAAAATACAAACCAGGTGATTATGAATTTGATGCTCCAGCTAAATTAATTGAATTAGCTAAGAAAAAAGATTTTGGACAATATGCTGATGCAACTGCAAAAGACATCGTCGTATCTTTTATTAGTTCAAACGATATCACAGGTGGTAATTCTGGTTCACCAGTAATTAATGCTAATGGAGAATTAGTTGGTTTGGCATTTGATGGTAACTATGAAGCATTAAGTCATAAAATTAAATTTGATAAAGACTTAAATCGTACCATTAACTTAGATGTTCGTTACTTATTATGGGTAGTAGAAAAATTAGGTGGTGCAAACAACATTATAGCTGAGTTGGATTTAAGAAAATAAGGTCATTCATTTATTTTAAGCCCATTTGCTGGATAGCGGATGGGCTTTTTTTGTGTTTTATAATAAACCTAAAGTGTTGTATATTTGATATAGATTTAATCTATTATGAATTTTTTAGCAAAGCTTTTTATTTCAACATTTGCAGTTTTAATTACGGCGTATTTTTTAGACGGAGTTGTTATTGGAAATAATCAATTTTTCAGAGTTGATTCTTCTGAGATTAATAAATTTATCACAGCTTTTTTAGTAGCTGTTGTTTTAGCGTTTTTAAACACCATTGTAAAACCTATACTTACGGTATTGTCGCTTCCTATTACATTTTTTACATTAGGTTTATTTTTATTAGTTATCAATGCATTTATCATATTATTTGCTGATAAATTAGTTGATGGATTTAAGGTTGATGGATTTTGGACAGCGCTTTGGTTTAGCTTGGTTTTATCTATTGTAAATGGAATTTTAGAGGCCTTAGGCAGTAAAAACGAGGCAGAGCGCCGTTAAAAAACGTTAACGCTTCAGTTTCTCACCAGTTTACTTTATTACATTTGTTATGATGAACAAACATAATTTAGGAATTATTTCAGTACTGGTTGGTATAGCGCTTTGTGCCTTAATAGCCGTCCAAATTTATTGGATTAAAAGTTCCATAAAATTAAAAGAAGAAGAATTTGAACGCTCAGTAAAAGAGGCTTTAAAATCCACTTCAAATAAAATTGAAAAAATTGGGACTGCTAATAAAATTGCCAAAAAAATAAAACTTCGTAAACAAGGGGTACGTATTACTAAACCAGGAATGGTTACAGTAGGAAATCCCACTGGTAGCGATGTGCAAGTACGTATTTTTGAAGAGTTGAGTACAGATTCATCGGGAGTTATTACCAGTAAAATGTCTCAAAAAGAATTTATTGGAGATTCAGCAAACTCTCATAACCATTTTATGCCTTATGAGTTATTAAATGCATCTCAGTCTACTTCAAAAAGTATTGAAAGTTTAAGAGATGAATTGTTTCAAACTAAAACCGAAATCGTAAATGATTTATTTGACGAGCTAATTAGTATTAATGTTTACAAGGATTATAAACCCAAAATAGATTCTTTAATGCTTGATACAATTTTGCGTCAAGAATTACTAGCCGAAGGAATTACTACCAATTTCGTGTATTCGGTTTCTAGTCGTCTTTCTGACACTAAGAGTAATGGCAATTATAAAGATGCACAAAAAGATTGCGATTCTACAGGTTGTGCTATAAAAATAAATCTGTCTCCTAATAACGTATTTGTTACCCCACAATATCTGAGCGTTCAATTCCCTAATCAAAAAAATTACCTCTTAAAAACGATGTGGATGATGCTTGCAGTTTCGGGGATGGTTATTTTAATATTGATTTTTGCTTTTTATTATACGATTGCTACTATATCTCGTCAAAAGAAACTCTCAGTTATTAAGAATGATTTTATTAGTAATATGACTCATGAGTTTAAAACCCCCATTAGTACTATATCATTGGCAGCCGAAATGTTGAATGATGATACGGTTATTAAAACTCCAGATAAACAGAAACGTTTCGTTAAAATGATTAGAGATGAAAACAAACGACTGAGCATTTTAGTAGAAAGTATCTTACAAACTTCAATTTTAGATAAGGGAGAGTTTAAACTAAAACGAAGTGATATAGACGTTCATGAAATTATTAATCAAGCCATTCAAAATACTCAGCTGTTAATAGACCAACGTCAAGGAACAATTACTAAACAATTAGATGCTACCAGTTGTTTAATTAATGCTGATAAAGTGCATCTAACTAATATTATTTTTAATTTAATTGATAACGCTATTAAATACACAAAAGATAGCCCAAACATACTAATTACAACTAAAGATACGTTAGAAGGTATTGAAATTAGCGTAAAAGATAATGGAATTGGTATTAGTAAAGAAAATCAACGTAAAATTTTTGATAAATTCTTTAGAGTTCCAACCGGCAATGTACATAATGTAAAAGGCTTTGGATTAGGGCTTAGTTATGTTCTGGCAGTAGTGCAAAAGCATAATGGCACAATTAATGTAGAGAGTGAATTAGGAAAAGGCAGTACCTTTAAAATTGTAATGCCTTATAAAAACCAAGAATAAACATAAATAGATATAATTAATTATGGAAAATGTAAAAACACAAATATTATTAGTAGAGGATGATCCAAATTTAGGGACTTTATTACAAGAATATTTAGAGGCTAAGGGCTTTGAAACCAAGTTAGCAACCGATGGGAAGAAAGGTTTTGATGCATTTTGCAAGCAGGAATTTGATTTATTACTATTGGATGTGATGATGCCCGTAAAAGACGGTTTAACATTGGCAAAAGAGATTAGAGTAACAGATAAGAATGTTCCTATTATCTTTTTAACTGCTAAAAGTATGAAAGAAGATACCATTGAAGGGTTTAATGCTGGTGCTGATGATTACATTACCAAACCTTTTAGTATGGATGAGTTGTTAGCGCGTGTTACTGCAGTTTTACGTAGAAGTAACAAACAAAGAGTTCATAATACAGAAGATGTAAACTTCAATATTGGTTCTTATACTTTTAATTCGGATACACAGGTGTTAATAAACAATGGAGCTGAACAAAAACTAACGACTAAAGAGAGTCAGTTAATGCGCTTGTTATGCGTACATAAAAATGATGTTTTAGATAGAAATTTTGCTTTAAAAACCATTTGGCACGACGATAATTACTTTAACGGACGTAGTATGGATGTTTATATTGCTAAACTTCGTAAGTATTTAAAAGACGATTCTAAAGTGGAAATAGTAAACATTCACGGTAAAGGATTTAAATTATTAGTTAATTCATAATAGATTAGCTATTTCACTAAAAAGTGGTTTATTTTGTATAAAATAAACCACTTTTTATTTTGTACACTTCGCAACATATTTCCGAAATAATCCATGCTAAGTTGGTTGGAGAATCAAATTTTTCGGTTCAACATTTATTAATTGACAGCAGACAATTAACAGAACCAGCACATAGTGTTTTTGTAGCTTTAAAATCAGAAAGAAATGACGGCCACCAATACATTCTTGGATTGTATCAAAAGGGAGTAAAAACATTTATTGTTCATCATATTCCTGAAAATTGTATTGGCTTTGAACATGATGTTTGTTTTTTAATCGTTCAAGACACATTAAAAGCCTTACAAAAACTTGCTACATTTCATCGCGAACAATTTCAAATACCAGTTATAGGAGTTACAGGAAGCAATGGTAAAACTATTGTTAAAGAATGGTTGTATCAATTATTGAAATCCGATTTTAATATTGCACGAAGTCCTAAAAGCTATAACTCGCAAGTAGGAGTGCCTTTATCGGTATGGCAGTTGAATAACAAGCATACTTTAGGAATTTTTGAAGCAGGAATTTCGGAAGTTGGCGAAATGAATTTGTTAAGAGAAATTATTCAACCTACAATTGGTGTGTTTACATCGCTTGGCACTGCTCATGATGAGGGTTTTAAAGATGTTTCAGAAAAATTAAACGAGAAGCTTCAGCTATTTAAAAACACCCAAACGGTAATAGTAAATGCTTTATCATTTAAGCAAGAACATTTGGAGCTTGTAAATCAGTACACTTTTTTAATTTCTAAAAGTGAAAATGCTACTCTACAAATTTTAGAGATTGAGAATTTATTTACTCATACAATTATTGTTGCAAAGTTCAGAGGCGAACAAATCAGTATTAATATTCCATTTACAGATTCGGCAAGCATTGATAATGCTATTACTTGTTGGGCTACATTATTGCATTTAAATGTTTCTCAGTCTGAAATTGAAAAGCGAATGCTATTATTGCAAGCAGTTGCTATGCGCTTAGAATTAAAATTAGGAAACAACAACTGTGTATTAATAAATGATTTTTATAATTCGGATATTAATGCATTAGAAATAGCATTACACCACCAAAGACAACAACATCGCGGTGGAAAAAAAGTAGTTGTATTATCAGATATCGAACAAAGTGGAAAGTTGAGTTGGGAATTATATGAGCATGTTGCCAAGTTAATGGCACAATTTCATATTGATATAGTAGTTGGAATTGGAAAAGAAATTTCTTCACAGAAACAATTGTTTGAAAAAGATGCTTACTTTTTTAATGATACTGAAAGCTTTATAAAACAATGTAAAATCAATCCTGCATTGCAATTTCATAATGCTATTATTTTATTAAAAGGTGCTCGCAGTTTTGGATTTGAAAGCATTAGTAAGTTACTTCAACAAAAAAGCCACGATACCGTTTTAGAAATTAATTTAAATCGTTTAGTTCATAATTTAAATTTTTATCGTTCACAAACAATAAAAGATACGTTGTTGATGTGTATGGTAAAAGCAACTGGTTATGGAAGCGGTAGTTCAGAAATTGCATTTACATTACAACATCATCATGCTGATTATTTAGCAGTAGCTTATGCAGATGAAGGTGTTGAATTAAGAAAAGCTGGGATTCATTTACCAATTATGGTAATGAGCCCTGAAGAGTCTTCTTATGACGATATGATTGAGTATCGCTTAGAACCTGAAATTTATTCATTTAAAGTGGCCAAAGAATTTTTACAAGCTCTGCAACAAAAGGCTATTTCTGAGCCATATCCAGTACATATTAAATTGGATACAGGCATGAAACGTTTGGGTTTTGAAGAAAATCAAATTTCTGAGTTATGTGAATTTTTAAATACAGAAAATTTATTTAGAGTAAAAAGTATTTTTTCGCATCTTGTAGCAAGTGATGATAAATCATTTGATGATTTTACAACCTCTCAAATTGCTTTATTTGAAAGATTGGTTTCTCATATTGAAAAATCAATTGGTTATCATGCGTTAAAACATATTTGTAATTCAGGTGCTATTACACGTTGGAAAAACGCACACTACAACATGGTACGATTAGGTATTGGAATGTATGGTGTTGGTTTTAATGATATAGAAAAACATAATTTAGAAAATATCAGTTCGTTAAAAACACGTATTTCTCAAATTAAGCACTTACAAATTGGCGAAACGGTTGGTTATAACAGAAAAGGTATTGCTACTGCAGAAACAACTATAGCTACTATTCCTATTGGATATGCTGATGGATTTAGTAGAAAATTGGGTAATGGTAATGGAATTGTTTTTATAAATGGAGTAGCTTGTAAAACGATTGGAAATATTTGCATGGATATGTGCATGGTTGAGGTTACAGGTATTGATTGTAAAGAAGGAGATGAAGTGATTGTTTTTGAAACTTACGATCAATTAATGAATTTATCAAAAGCCATGGACACCATACCATATGAAGTATTAACAGGAATTTCTTCACGAGTTAAAAGAGTTTATGTTCAGGAGTAAAAACTATCACGCTGTCAGTTCGAGTAATTTTTTTGCCTGCCTCTTACAAAAAAATTGTATCGAGAACTTTGCTTATAAAAATCGCTTCTCGATACAGCTTTCGTGCCTCAAGCTTACTCGAAGTGACATGATTTTTTTCTGCTTTCCTTTTTTTGTTTTCCTTTTTTCTTCTTGTAAAGAAGAAGTTGCTGAAAACAAAATCACAGTTAAATCAAATCCTACTTTTGAAGACATTGCTCCTATTATATATAAAAATTGCACGCCTTGCCATAGGGCAGGGGAGAGTGGACCTATTGAGTTAATGACATATGATGATGTAAAGAAAAACGTCAATAAAATAAAATTTGTGACTCAAAGTGGTTACATGCCGCCTTGGCCAGCAGACGATAGCTATACCCATTTTATTGGTGAACGTAAATTATCGAAAGAAGAATTAGAATTAATTAAAGTATGGGCAGAGAATGGTGCGCCTAAAGGTGATGAATCAAAAATACCTGCTCCTCCTGTTTTTTATGCTGGTTCATTTTTAGGCAAACCTGATACCGTTATTAAATATTTGAAACCCGTTCCAATTAAAGGTAATGGAGCAGATCATTTTTATATTGTAAAATTACCATTGCAGTTAGCAAAGGATACGTTTGTTCGTTACTTTGAGTTTGTTCCTAATCATCGTAAACTGGCACATCATATTAACGGACATTTGATAAGCTATGATGCTGGTAAGAAAAAAGACATAGTAAAAGGTTTAACACACGCATTAGATGAGTTTTCTGATTATAAAGACTTATTTACTCAAATGAATATTTTAAATGACGATGGTACTTTCCCCGTATTGAACCCTAACACAGTTTATTATTTACCTGGTTATACTCCTGTAAATTATCCTGATGGAATAGGAGGTTATAAAACCAATCAAACTTCTTTAATACTGCTTAAAAATATTCATTATGGTCCAAGTAATTTAGATGTGTTAGATAGTTCTTTTATTAATGTGTTTTATGGGCCCAAACCTAAACGACCCATTATTGAAACTCAGCTAGGAACTTTTGGTATTTCGAAAATTGAGCCTGAGTTAATTTTGCAACCCAATCAAATTCAAATTTTTCATACACAAGCATCATTGCCAAACGATATATCTTTATTATCAGTTAATCCACATTTACATTTGTTAGGTAAATCGTTTTGGGCTTTTGCTGTTCAGCAAAACGGCGATACAA
Organism: Sphingobacteriaceae bacterium; assembly: GCA_037440045.1. Classification (GTDB taxonomy): domain Bacteria; phylum Bacteroidota; class Bacteroidia; order B-17B0; family Aurantibacillaceae; genus UBA4416. The sequence goes on along the minus strand of JBBIUW010000006.1, from coordinate 174 downwards.
TACCTTTAATTAAAATTAATAAGTGGGATTTTAGATGGCAGTATTATTACACGTATCAACATCCTATTATTATTAAAGCAGGAACAGTGATACATGCGTATGCCACTTTTGATAACACAGATAAAAATCCATTTAATCCTAATCATCCGCCAAAAGTGGTTACACAAGGTGAGG
>JBBIUW010000005.1:0-18414 GCA_037440045.1 Sphingobacteriaceae bacterium | reverse complement strand
AAAACCAAAACCAATACATTTCCAATCTGTTTTGATGTTTTTAGGAGCACCCAACCAATTTGTGTAATTCACTTCAAAAATCAATCGATCTTTTGGGTCTGATTTATAATTTTTAACATCAAACTCTGACAACGATTTTTTATGCTTTGTTGTATCTTTTTGAGCATTTACAATGCTTGCAAAATTTAAAAACAATAAACAGTATACTAAGGTTTTTTTCATGGATGAATCAAAAATAAAGCTTTTTGCAATATAAAAAAACAAATTAAAGCCAGCTGTTTTTGCTTCTATTTTACGTACCTTTGTTGTCCAATTATTTATTATGGCAAAAGCAGGTCCAATAGTTTGTTCGTTTTGCGGACGAGACAAAAAAGAAGTAAAAATTTTAATTGCTGGAGTAACAGGTCACATTTGCGATCAATGTATTTCTCAGGCTTTTAAAATAGTAAATGAGGAAGCGGGCGCTCAAGGTAATCAACAAGTACAGCATGCTTTGAATGTATTAAAACCTCATGCTATTAAAAAGCATTTGGATGAATACATTATTGGACAAGATGAAGCAAAAAAAATAATGAGCGTAGCAGTTTACAATCACTTTAAACGTGTAGCTCATTTGGCTGATGCAAAAGAAGATATTGAAATTGACAAATCAAATGTAATTTTAGTTGGTGAAACAGGAACTGGAAAAACTTTAATGGCTCGTACCATTGCCAAATTATTAAATGTTCCTTTTTGTATTGCAGATGCTACAGTTTTAACCGAAGCTGGTTATGTGGGTGAAGATGTAGAAAATGTATTAACACGTTTATTACAAGCGGCTGATTATGATGTGGCTTCGGCAGAAAGAGGTATTGTATTTATTGATGAGATAGATAAAATTGCGCGTAAAAGCGATAATCCTTCTATCACTCGTGATGTTAGCGGCGAGGGTGTGCAACAAGCCATGTTAAAATTATTAGAAGGCTCTGTGGTTAATGTTCCCCCTCAAGGAGGTCGCAAGCATCCTGATGCCAAAATGATACAAGTAAATACTCGTAATATTTTATTTATTTGTGGTGGCGCTTTTGATGGTATTGAGAAAAAGATTGCGCAACGCTTGAATACGCAAGCGGTTGGTTATTCAGCATCTGTGGCTTCCGAAGAAATTGATAAAGCCAATTTATTACAATACGTTTCTCCTCAGGATTTAAAATCGTTTGGGTTAATTCCTGAGTTAATTGGTCGTTTACCAGTTTTAACGTATTTAAAACCTTTAGATAAAGCTACGCTTCGTTCAATTTTAACTGAACCAAAAAACGCATTAATTAAACAATATAAACAGTTGTTTAAAATGGAGGGTGTAAAATTGGAATTTGAAGAAGAAGTATTAAACCTAATTGTAGAGAAAGCTTTAGAATTTAAACTTGGAGCTCGTGGATTAAGAGGTATTTGCGAATCAATTATGGTTGACTTTATGTTTGATGTGCCCAGCGATGAAAAATCATCTAAAAACTTAACGGTTACTTTAGAGTATGCTTTAGATAAACTAAAGAACGCTAGATTAACTCAATTACAAGTAGCATAAAATAATTTGAAATAAAAAAGCCCATTATATCTTATATAATGGGCTTTTTATTTTTTAGTCAAATCTTATTTGCTTTTTACTCTAACCATTTTAATAATACGTAACTTTTCTAAAAGCAACATTACTGGGTATGTTGGGTCAAACTCAAACCATTTATTTGCAAAATTTGGTTTAGAACCAGCATGGTGATGGTTGTTTTGGAATAATTCTCCTAACATCAAGAAATCCCAAAACAATGTGTTTTTTGATTTATCACCTTCTTCGTAATTTCTATAGCCATATTTATGACCAGCCCAATTAACAATAGCACCTTGTATCGGCCCCATTAAAAAATGAATTGGTAATAATAAAAACATCCACCAATGTGTGGCAAAAAAGCAATAAAATACAAAGTATCCAACTCCAAAAGCAATGCGTGTAAACCAGCTATCCGCTACTTTATCAACTTTTGGATACTCAGGGAAATTACGATCAAATTTTTCTTCAACCACTACGCGTTTATTTAAAACATCGTTATATATTTTTTTAGTATGAAGCATCATGCTAAAAGCATTTTTAAAAAAATGTGGCGTGTGTGGATCTTTAGTTGTATCACTATATGCATGATGCATACGGTGTAAAATAGCGTATGCACGTGCATTTAAATAAGAAGAGCCTTGTGTAATCCATGAAAATAAATAAAAGAATTTTTCCCAAAATTTATTCATGGTAAACATTTTATGTGCGCTATAACGGTGCAAGAAAAAAGTTTGTCCGAAAAGAGATAAGTACCAGTGTAAGGTCAGAAATAAGAAGATGATCATTGTAGTGGTTTTAGTTCGGGTGCAAATGTCAGCATTAAAAACGATTATTTAATGCATTTAGGTGAAAAGTAATGGTTAAATTTTGTGATTAATGTAATTCTAAAAAATAAAAAAGCCCCAACAAAAATGTAGGGGCTTTTAAAACTAATTATTTTTTATTATCCATTTAATGCCTCAGCACCTGCTACGATTTCTAAAATCTCAGTAGTAATAGCCGTTTGACGAGCTTTATTGTACATGATTTTTAAGTTACGCTGCATTTCTTTAGCATTATCAGTTGCTTTATGCATTGCTGTCATACGAGCACCGTGTTCAGATGCTAATGAATCTAATAATGCTTTGTAAAATTGAGTTTTTAATGAACGAGGAATTAAATCACTAACGATAAATTCTTTGCTAGGTTCAAATATATAATCCGTATTTGAAGAAGTATTTGCAGATGCAGTAGCTTCAACAGGTAAGAATTGTTCTGCTTGAACAACTTGAACAGCAGCATTCTTAAATTGATTATATACCAATACAACTTTATCAAAATCTTTTGACACAAAAGCATTCATTACTCTTTCAGCAATCGGAGCCACGTTATCATAAGTTAACGAATCAAAAACCTCATTTAAATTATGTGGTAAATGAGATCCGTGTATGATATAATCAGTACGCTTAAATGCATCATTCACTTTTTTACCAATAGGTAATACAGTAATCGTACATCCGTTGTACTCGTTATTGATTAAGCTCCAAGTTTTTTTAATGATATTAGCATTAAAACCACCCGCTAAACCTCTGTTAGAAGATATAGCAACCAACAATACATTTTTAGGTGCTGCTTTACGAGCATATGCATTTTCAGAAGTATCCAAACTTGAACTTACGTTTTGTAATATCTCCTGCAATTTATTTGCATAAGGACGCATCTGCGTAATTGCATCTTGTGCACGCTTCAATTTAGCAGCACTCACCATTTTCATGGCACTAGTAATCTGCATAGTTGAACCAACCGATACAATTCTATTTCTTACTTCTTTTAAATTTGGCATTTTATATAAGATTTTAGAAGTCAGATTAGGAAATTACTTCTCTTAATCTGACTTCTTAATTCTAATTCTTAGTATTTTGCAGTTAATTCTTTAGCAGTAGCTTCTAATGCGCTAGTTATAGCATCATCAAATTTACCAGCTTTTAATGCATCTAATTCTGCTTTGTTTTTACGCTCACAAACATCTAAGAATTCTTTTTCAAATTCTCTTACTTTATTTACTGGAACATTACGTAATAAGTTTTTAGTTCCTAAGTAAATAATAGCAATTTGTTGTTCAACGCGTAATGGAGAAGCATTAGCTTGCTTTAAAATTTCCACGTTACGTGCACCTTTATCTAATACAGATTTAGTTGCAGCATCTAAATCAGAACCAAACTTTGCGAAAGCTTCTAACTCACGGTATTGTGCTTGATCTAATTTTAAAGTACCTGCTACTTTTTTCATTGATTTAATTTGTGCATTACCACCTACACGAGATACCGAGATACCTACGTTAATAGCTGGACGAACACCAGAGTTAAATAAATTTGACTCCAAGAAAATTTGTCCATCAGTAATCGAAATTACGTTTGTAGGAATATATGCAGAAACGTCACCTGCTTGTGTTTCGATAATTGGTAAAGCTGTTAATGAACCACCACCTTTTACAATCGGTTTTAACGACTCAGGTAAATCATTCATATTTCTAGCGATCTCATCAGAAGCATTGATTTTAGCGGCACGTTCTAATAAACGACTGTGTAAGTAGAAAACGTCACCTGGATACGCCTCACGTCCTGGAGGACGACGTAATAATAATGACACCTCACGGTAAGCTACTGCTTGTTTAGATAAATCATCATAAACAATTAAAGCTGGACGACCGCTATCGCGGAAGAACTCACCTACTGCAGCACCAGCAAATGGAGCATAGAATTGCATTGGAGCTGGATCAGAAGCGTTAGCTGCTACAACAACCGTATAAGCCATTGCACCATTTTCTTCTAAAGTACGAACGATGTTTGCAACAGTAGAACCTTTTTGAGCAATTGCAACATATATACAGAATACTGGTTTACCAGCATCATAAAATTCTTTTTGGTTAATGATAGTATCTAACGCCACTGTTGTTTTACCAGTTTGACGGTCACCAATGATTAACTCACGTTGACCACGTCCAATTGGAATCATAGCATCAACAGCTTTAATACCTGTTTGTAAAGGCTCATTTACAGGTTGACGGTAAATTACACCAGGAGCTTTACGCTCTAAAGGTAATTCGTAAGTAGTTCCTTGAATTGGTCCTTTACCATCAATAGGGTTACCTAAAGTATCGATAACACGACCTAACATACCTTCACCAACTTTGATAGAAGCAATACGTCCTGTACGTTTTACAGATGAACCTTCACTGATTCCTTCACTAGCACCTAATAATACGGCACCTACGTTATCTTCCTCAAGGTTTAATACAATTCCTTGTAAACCTGTTTCAAATTCAATCAACTCACCTGATTGAACTTTTGATAAACCGTAAATACGAGCGATACCATCACCTACTTGTAATACAGTTCCAACTTCTTCTAACTCAGCTTCCGATTTGAAACCTGATAATTGTTGTCTTAAAATTGCAGATACTTCTGCTGGTTTTACTTCAGCCATTATTGATATGGTTTTTGTTTATTAATTTAATGCTTTATTTGTTAACTCTTTTTTCATATTAGATAACTGACGAGCAACTGATTTATCAAGTTGTTTATCGCCAATCTTCAAAATAAATCCTCCTATAATATTAGCGTCTACTTTCTCTACTAATTCCACTTCTCCGCTTAATTGAGATTTTACTAAATCTAATGCTTTTTGTTTTGTAGCAGCATCTAATCCACTAGCAGATGTAACTACTGCTGTTAAAATATTTTTATGTGAACGGTATTGCTCAATAAAACTTTCTGACATCTCAGGGATAATAGCTTCTCTTCTTTTCGAAGCCACTATTGATAAAAAACCTAAAGAAATAGCGTTTAATTTACCTTCAAAAACTGCTTTAATACAAGCAATTTTTTTATCAGATTTAATAATAGGGCTGTTTAAAAAAGTAACAAATTCTTTTGAACTATCGCAAACAGCCTTCACTTGCTGCATATCAGCATATACAGCCTCTAATTGGCCTTTCTCAACTGATAAGTCAAGTAATGATTTAGCGTATCTTGTTGCAACTATCATGATTAGTTAAGGTTTACGTCTTTCATTAAGTTGTTTACTAATGCTTTTTGTTTATCATCACTTGATAATTCGCTACGTAAAATTTTTTCAGCAATTTCAATTGATAATGTTGCAACTTGATTTTTTAATTCAGCAACTGCAGCATTTTTTTCGTTTGTAATTTGCTCACGAGCCGATGATAAGATTCTATCTGCATCAGCTTGTGCTTTTGCTTTTGCTTCAGCAATAATTACTTCTTTTGTATCACGAGCTTCTTTTAATAAATTATCACGTTCAGCACGAGCTTCTGCTAAAATCTTTTCATTGTTAGATTTTAACTCACGCATATCTTTTAATGCACTTTCTGCACTAGCTAAAGCATCTTCAATTCCTTTTTCACGGGTTTTGATAGCATTTAAAATTGGTTTCCAAGCAAATTTGCCTAATAACACTAATAATAAGACAAACGTAATAGTTGTCCAAAATATTAAACCTACTGCTGGTTCGATTAAACTTGCTAAAATAAATAAGTTCATTTTATATTGTTTTTGATTGTACTTGTTTGTTTACCAAATAAAAATAGTTTAAACCAAAGCCATTACCAACCGTAATAGCTTTGGTTTGTAGTTAGAAAGCTTATCTAGACATTAAAGCAACTACCACACCGAATAAAGCAACACCTTCTACAAGGGCTGCAGCGATGATCATAGCTGTTTGAATTTTAGATGTAGCTTCTGGTTGACGTGCAATGGCATCCATTGCGTGTCCACCAATTTGTCCGATACCGATACCAGCGCCTATTACTGCTAAGCCTGCTCCGATTGCTGCGATACTACCTGTCATTTTTCTTTGTTTTTATTGGTTATTAATTAAATCTTTAATTCTTAGTGTCCTGCAACTTCCTCATGATGAGATTCTTCATGATGCTCAGCAACTGCTGAACCAATGAATAAAGCTGTTAACATTGTAAATACGTATGCTTGTAAGAATGCTACTAAACATTCTAATACATCAATAAATAATGCAAATGCAACCGAAACAGGTGCAATATAGATAGTCTTAAATACGAAAATTAATCCTACTAATGAAATAATAATAATGTGTCCTGCTGTCATGTTAGCAAATAAACGCATCATTAAGGCAAATGGTTTAGTTAAAATACCTACTATCTCAATTGGTATTAAAATTGGCCAAATTGCTTTTGGTGCATGAGGTAAGAAAATATGTGACCAGTAATTTTTATTACCATTAATATTTGTAACAATTAATGTAGCTACTGATAATACCAAAGTAAATGCGATATTACCTGTTAAGTTAGCTCCAATCGGAATCATACCAAACACGTTGTTGATTAAAATCATAAAAAACACAGTCAATAAATAAGGAACAAATTTTTCAGACCCATGACCAATGTTTCCTTTAGCAATATCATCACGTACAAATAAAATTAATGGCTCAAAGAAAGATTGTTTACCTTTTGGAGCAGATGTAACACCTTGCGTTTTGTATGCTTTAGCAATTGAAGTAAAAATCCAAACAATTACAAATACAGATAAAAACATTTGTGTTACATTCTTAGTAATTGAAAAATCAAGTGGAGATGCATTTGAAACACTTACTTCTTTTTCTTCTGCTGTTAAAGTAACGTACTGTCCATATTCATTTGCAGTTTCATTAGCAAAATAAATTTTTTCTTCAAACATCACAAAACGTTCGCCGTTTTTTTCAACAACTACTTTTCCCTCATTATCATGATGAAATTCTGAAGACATGAAAAATACAATTCCATTGTTGCCTTTTAAAATAATTGGTAATGGAGCCGCCACTGCATCGTGACCTTCTCCCCAAAAATGCCAAGAATGCGAATCTGAAACGTGTTCGATAGCAATAGCAGAAATGTCAATTGGACCATTAGCTTCATGAGCTTCGTGGCCGTGTTCAGCAACACCAACATGAGTTGTATCTAACTCATGTTCTTGAGGTTCTGAAGCAGATAAATTATTAGAAAACCCAATAAATAGGGAAAATATCAATAAAAAGATACTTGTAAAGCGTTTGTATGTATTAATTTTACTAGTCATTACGAAAAAAGGTATTTGTAAGCTTTAAAATTCGGGTGCAAATGTAGGCATAAATTGACAAAACCGAAACTTTTTTTTAGGTTTTAAACAAAGAATCTTCAGAATTCGTTTAAACTTTTTAGATAATGCTAAAACACAACATAATCTTGAGGGTTTATAGCAAATCCATTATACCACAATTCGAAATGCAAATGTGGCCCTTTACTATTTTCGCCAGTATTACCAACGATGCCAATTGGCTCACCTGCTTTAACATAATCCCCAGTCTTTTTAGTAATATTTGATAAGTGCTTATAAACACTCATTAAGTTGTTAGTATGCTGTATTTGAACAACATAACCGTCGTCGGTGGTAAATCCAGCAAAAACAACTGTTCCATCAAGTGTAGCTTTTATTAGTTCATTTTCTGCCGAAACGATATCTGTTCCAAAATGTTCTTCTCTTATATTATAAGACGTTGTTATAACTCCTTTTACTGGAGTAAAGAAAAAGAAATTACTCAAAGCATTCAATTTATTGGCAGAAACCTTATCGCTTGTCGACTCTAATTGATTGGTTTCTAGGTCATTACGTAATTTAATGTCCTGTTCGCTAGGTTTAATATCAATGTTAGCATATTTACCCGTAGAATCCTTTGCTGGTTTAGCTGTTTTACCTTCTGTTTTACCAGAAAACACATTTAACAGGTTATTTATATACCAATCTCTTGCTACCAAAGTTTGTTCTAAAGAATCTGCTTTTGAGCTAAGCATAATAATGTCTTTTCTATCATCTACATTACCGTATCCAGGAATATATTCTCTAAAGGGAGTAAAAGCAACTAAGCTAATTACCAAGGTAGTCATAACAATAGTAACAGAGCCCAACAAAATAATTAACCCTAAAGGAGAAAGCCTCAACGAAAACTTTTCGGCAAAGGAATCGTCATTTAATATTACCAAACGGTACTTGTTCCGTAATTGATCGGTAAATATTTTCCAACGACTATTTTTGGTTTCAGACATACGTGCGACACAAAAATATACTAAATTTACGATTTTGACGTTATTACCTTATTTTTGCAAGCTATTTTTTGAAAACTATATATACATATCTTTTAAGTTGCGTTGTTGTTTTACTTCTTTTAACTGGATGTAAAACCAACAAAAACACCTTTATTCATAGAGGTTATCATAATCTAACGGCTCGTTTTAATGGCTATTATTATGCTACAGAAAGCATAAAAGAAGGCGAAGAAAAAATAAGAACTAACTACAAATACGATTACGATAAATTGTTACCTGTGTTTTTAGTGGCAACTAACGAAACTGCAAAAAATACGTTTCCTGAATTTGATAAAGCAATTAAAAAGTCTTCTAATTGTATTCAACGTCACACTATAAAAGACAAAAAAAGAGTTTACGAAATTACAACTGCTGGTAGATGGATAGATAATAACTGGAATGTTATTGGGATATCACATTTCTACAAACGTGAATTTTTCTCTGGAATAGAGGCTTTTGAATATGTGATTAGAAGTTACAAATCAAAAGACAAATACAAAGCGATGATTTGGCTGGCGCGTTCATATAACGAAATTGGTGCACCATCACAAGCTCAATCTATTCTTAGCATGCTTAAGGAGGATAAAAAAATATCCAAATATGCCATGAAAGAATTACCTGCCGTTCAGGCTGATTACTTCATCAAAAGAGGGATGTATAAAGAAGCCGAAGAGGCACTTTTAATTGCATTAAAGGGTGGCGAACCAAATAAAAAAACTGCCTTTGCAAATTTAATGTCTGTTATTAAAACTCGTCCATCTAAAAAAACAAGAGCTAGATATTCTTTTATTTTGGCTCAATTATATGAAGAGAAAAAAGAAAACAGAAAAGCCGTTCAATTTTATCAAAAAGTTATTTCATTAAAGCCCGATTATGATTTAGTGTTTAATGCTAAAATGAAACAAGCTCATCTAGTAGATATCAAATCTGGAAATGTTGCTAAACTAAAAAAGGAATTGGTGAAAATGACTCGTGACGTGAAAAACACAGAGTATTTGGATGTTATTTATTACACTTTAGGAGAAATTTTTGAGAGAGAGAAAAATGAAACACAAGCAATTGTAAATTATAAATTATCTGTAAAAAACAGTACTCAAAATCCTAAACAAAAAGCATTATCCTACCTTAAATTAGGTGAAATAAGTTTTGAGCTAGCAAATTACGCGGCTGCAAGTGGCTATTATGATAGTACAATGATTTCTTTACCAAAAGAATATAAAGATTACACTGTCATCAGTAAACGTAAAGAAACTTTAGAGACACTTATTGGCTACATCCGCACTATACAAAGAGAAGATAGTTTACAACGCGTTGCTAAAATGACAGTAAACGACAGAACTCGTTTTATAGAAAAGATGATTAAAAAAATTGAAGAAGACGAGGAAAAAAAGAAAGAAGAACAAGATGCTTTACTTGCTCAAAATTCAAATCCTAATAATACGTTGCCAAATAATGGAATGCCTTCTATAGGTTCTGGAGGAGGCGCAAAAGGTGATTGGTATTTCTATAATCAAACAACATTAAGCTTTGGTGTAAACGACTTTATTAAAAAATGGGGAAATAGAAAATTAGAAGATAACTGGAGAAGAAGTCAAAAAGCTTTGAGTTTTGATAACCAAACAAATCCTAGTGATACCTCTAGTTCAACAGCATCTACAAACAATAAACCTAAAACAGTATCTGATAAAAAAACAGTTGATTATTATTTAACGAATTTACCACTATCAGATTCTTTACTACAAAAATCTGACAAACGCATTATTGATGCTTACTATAATTTAGGAAGTACATACAAAGAGGATTTAAATAATAACAAAAAAGCTATTGCCACATTTGAAGAATTAAACAACAGATACACAAATCATAAGTATAAACTATCAACCTATTTTCAGTTGTATCGCATTTTTGAATCTGTAAAAAATAAAGAACAAGCAGAATATTATAAAAATAAAATATTAAATGAGTATCCTAATAGTGAGTATGCTCAAATTATTAAAAATCCAAAATATATTGCTGATAAAAACGCTCAAAAAGGTGAAGTAGAATTATTTTATACAGATACATACAACGAATATGCAGCACTTAATTATACAAGTGCATATAGTAAATGCAGTGAATCAGAAACAAAATTTGGCAAAAACGATTTCTCTCCAAAATTTGCTTTTATTAAAGCCATGTGCATAGGCAAATTAAAAGGTGTTGATTCTTTGGAGGCTGCTATGAAACAATTACAAGTTTATTACTCTAAAGATCCTGTTGCAAAGCAAGCACAAGATATTTTAGAAGTTATTTATAACCTTAAAAACCCTAGCGAAGCAACTGGTGATGCAAATACTGCTAAAGCAGATACGTTTAGTTTAGATTTAAATGCATCTCATGTTGTTGTTGCTATTTGTCCTGATGATGCGGTTATAGCAAATGGATTTAAATCTGCATTAGCAACTTATAATGACAATTTTTATAGTAATGCGAATTTAAATATATCAAGTAGTTTGTTTGGTAGTGCAGATCAAATAACAAATATTAAAACTTTTAAAAACGCTCAAGAAGCTTTAGAATACATTGACAATTTAACTAAAGACAAAACTGTGTTTACGGGTAAAGTAAAAGTAGAAATGTTTACAATCATGGCTATATCTTTGGATAATTTACCAAGATTATACCGTAAAAAACAAGCTAGTTATTACAAACCATTTTACGACGACCATTACAAGTTTAAAAAGTAATTTGCTATATTCGTCAATCAAAAATAAAATCATGTTTCAAAAAGTAAATAAATCATCAGCTGCTGAAAGCTCATCCATTAATTTAATTGGAAATGGAACGGCAATCACAGGCGACATTACTTCTAATGGAGATGTTAGAATTGATGGAAAACTGAAAGGAAACTTAACTATTTCTGGAAAACTAGTGATAGGCCCATCGGGTAATATTGAAGGTAATGTTATTTGTCAAAATGCAGATGTTTCAGGAGAAATACACGGAAAAGTAACAGTAAGCGAATTACTTTCATTAAAATCAAGCGCAAAATTATTGGGGGATATTGTAACAGGAAAAATTTCTATTGAACCTAACGCAACATTTACTGGTACTTGTAACATGGGTGCTGTTGTTAAAAACATAACCAATGTCAGCGAAAAACGAGAAGCCGCAACCCAAACCGCTTAGTGCTTATGCTAAATATAGCGCCTTAGGTATACAAATGGCCGTTATTATTGGTGGCGGATGCTATGGTGGCTATAAGTTAGATGAATACTACAACAACACAACTCCCGTTTTCACAATCATTCTTAGTTTATTATCCATTGCAATAGCAATGTATATTGTTTTAAAAGATTTTATTAAGCCAAGTAAATAATGCAAGACCAAAAAAAATACTACATACAATTCGTTACTGTTTGCTTAGGTGCTTTAATACTCTCATATGGCTTAAGTCAAATTCCAAATCGTTATTTTAATACTACTCATTTTTGGATTCCAACACTGTTTTTTTCTTTAAGCACAATTGGTATCAACGCACTGCTTACCAAAGGAGAAAAAAATTCAAAAGAATTTGTTTTTAAAACATTGGCAATGAGTATGGCACGCTTATTAGCTTGTATGATTTTTGTTTTTATTTACTCTTTAATAAATAAGCCACAGGCCTTAGCGTTCACTTGTCATTTTATGATACAATACCTAGTTTTTACCGTTTTTGAAATTTCATTTTTATTGAAATATATCAAACAAGCCGATTAACGATTATTAATACCAATTACCACAATATAGATTTTACCTAGATTCAAAACTCCTACATTTAAAAACAAATACTATTTAATATGAAAAAATTCATACTATCATCATTAGCTGTTTGCGCTGTAGCTTTTACTCAAGCTCAAACACAAGCTCCATATCAAGAGCCACTTTCAAATATGAAAGGCAGTGAATATAAATTTACAGTTGTAAAAAGCTTAGATGCAAATGCTGTACAAAATCAAGGTCAAACAGGTACTTGTTGGTCTTTTTCATCCATGTCTTATTTCGAAAGTGAGTTAATTAGAATGGGAAAAGGTAAAGACTTTAACTTTGCAGAAATGTTTATTGCGCGTAAAGCTTATCCTTTAAAAGCGGACAATTATGTTCGCATGCACGGAAGAGCTAATATGGCCGAAGGCGGAGGTTTTTCAGATGTAATAAACGTGATGAAAAAATATGGTTTAGTGCCAGAAGAGGTTTATCCTGGAAAAAAGAATCCAAAAGAACCACACAATCACTCTGTTTTAGAAGCAACATTAAAAGGGATTACATCTGCTGTAGCTGATGATAAAAACAATAAAATTGATTTTGAAGCCATGCACAATGCGGTAGAAAGTACTTGTGACGCTTTCTTAGGAAAATCTCCTGAAAAATTTACTTATAAAGGAAAAGAATACACTCCAAAAACATATGCAGAAGCAACTGGCATTAACCCTGATGATTATGTATTTTTAACGTCATTCACTCATCACCCATTTTATAGTAAATTTACTTTAGAAGTGCCTGACAATTGGAATTGGGATCAAATGTATAATTTGCCATTAAATGAATTTCAAGAGGTAATGCAAAGTGCCATTACTAATGGGTATACATTTGCTTGGGCTGCTGATGTGAGTGAGAAAGGATTTAAATTTAAAGAAGGCTTAGCTATTGTTCCAGAAGTACCATTTTCGGAAATGAGCGAAGCAGAAAAAGCCGAGTTGCTTAAAAAACCTCACGCTCAAATGAAAGTGACTCAAGAAAATCGTCAAGTAGCATTTGATAATTATGAAACACAAGACGACCACGGAATGCATGTGGTAGGCCTTGTAAAAGATCAAAACTCAACACCGTACTACATTGTAAAAAACTCTTGGGGTAAAGATAGAAACGAATGTGATGGATATTTTTATGCATCTGAAGCATATGTTCTTTATAAAACAACCAGCATTATGTTACACAAAAAAGCTATTCCTGCTGCAATTGCTAAAAAATTAGGAATCGTTCAATAATTCGTTAATTAAAACTAATTAAAAACCCTTAGTGAAAAACTTTCGCTAAGGGTTTTTAATTTTATGCTAATTTTGAGGAAATATTATTTTGTAATGGAGGAAAACACGTCGAACGAAAATCGTAAAAAATCAGGACTTCTCTGGTTTTTAATTGCATTGCTAGCAATTACTAACGGTGTAACTTTTTGGATGTATACACAAGAGAAGAATAAAGCTGCAAACGAAATTATTGTAAAGGAACAAGTTATTGTAGAACGTGATAATGTAAAAGAAGAATTATTACAATTACAAAAAGACTATGCTAATTTACAAACTAACGATAAAGCATTGCAAGCGGAAATTGATGCTAAAAAGGCTGAAATTGCTCGATTATTAGAAGATGCTGAAAAACATAAAGGAGACGCATATATTATCTCTAAATTAAAAAAGGAATCGGAAACATTGCGTCAAATTATGAGAGGTTATGTTAGAACAATTGATTCATTAGGTACATTAAACAAAACGTTAATTGTTGAGAAAGATAATGTATTAAAAGAATTAGACTCAGAAAAAGGCAAAACAACTACTTTAAACAAAGAAAAAGAAGATTTAAAAGCTACTATTCAAAAAGGATCTATTTTGACTTGTCTTAATATTGTAGCAAAAGGAGTTAAATTTAAAAGTGGGGGTAAAAAAGAAACTGAAACAAGTAAAGCTTCTCGTACCGAAAAAATTAAAGTATCTTTTTCTTTAGGAGAAAACAAAATTGCTAAAGCAGGCGAAAAAACAGTATTTGTTCGTATTGTTACTCCTGATGGAAAAGAAATGGCAAAAAATTACGATGATAATTACCGTTTTACATTTGATAAATCAAATGGTTATTTTGCTGGAAAACAATCTTTAAATTACGCTAATACTGAAATTAGTGGTGTTACGTATTGTGAAGGAAAAGATCCTTTAGTGGCAGGTAATTATATTATTGAGATTGTTTGCGATGGTGTTATTATTGGTAACACATCTTTACGATTGGATTAAACTAAATAAAATCGAATAAAAAAAGCCCGAACTAATTGCTCGGGCTTTTTTGTTATTTAGTTTTTGGTTGAGCTATCACCTCTCCCATCTTTGCATGATATTCAACCTTTTTTGTATTTTCAACTTTTACCTTACCTTTTGTTGTTTTAGGTTGCTTATGTGGCTGAACTTCTATTTTTGTTGTGTCTTTAGGAACTTGTGTAGCTCTAACTCCTCCAACAATATTATGATTCACTTTTACATCTCCCTTAATTGGTTCTTGAGTTTGAGCAGAAAGAGAAGCTGAATTAAATAACCACATTCCAAAAGTTAAATAAACAATTACCGCAAATCTTTTTGTGAAGTGAAGCTGTTTAAATTTATGATGAAAGGCATCAAAACTTAAAGCTACTAACTGAGATTCTTGAAAACGACCGCAAACTCTCTCGTTTTGTTTCCCAATAAAAAAGTCTTTGATTTCTTCAATGGTTTTATTACTAAAATCAACAACTGTTTTTACGCATTTGTGACAAAATGCACCTTGCTCGTTTGGAGTCATTGCATCCCAGTTTTCGTGACAAGGCTTTTGAATTGAAATTTCCATGATTAATGTTTTTACAGTTAAGATGTCAGAAAAACATTATTCCATAAAATAATTAAAAAAAACTAATAAGGGAATATATGAATGTATATTATACGTGAAAGTTTGTAGTTTTTTAAAGAAAAAACGAGAATCACAGACAAAATAATTAATACTACCCAAATAGTAGGAATAGATGGAAAAAAGAAATTTAGGATTAAAAATGTAAGTACGCTTTGCAAAACAGCTAAGCCATAACTGATATACATAGCTCCTAAAAAATACCCTGGCTCTCTATCAAAATAATAAGCACATACATTACATCTATCCTTCATTACTGGTAAAGTAAAAAAATGCTCTTTCTTTTCGTATACATTACCTTTTCTACAATTAGGACATTTTTCATTTACGATACTAACTAACAAATGGCTTTTGTTTAATTTTTTAGATTCAACTACACTCATACATATTGATTTTATTAGTCAAAAGTAAAATAGCAGATTTAGATAGAATATAATTATAAACGCAAATAATAGAACAATACAGACATTTTTAGTATCTTTAAAATCATGAAGACTTTTTTGCCTGTATATAAAATAATAAATTTTAAAAATGAACAAACTGAAAGTGACTTCTATGCTAATTATTTTATACCACATATTAAGCATCATCATATTGTTACAAAACCTCACAAGCACGACTTTTTTTTAATAGTTTTATTTACAGCTGGACACGGAACACATGAAATAGATTTTACCACTTATAAAATTAAGCCAGGCTCTGTGTTTGTTATGAAACCCGGCCAAATGCACCATTGGACTCTTTCAGAAGACATAGATGGGTTTGTATTCTTTCACACACAAGATTTTTATGATAAAGGATTTACTATATCTAGTGTTTTAAATTATCCATTTTTTAATTCAATGCACAATACGCCTTTAATAAACTTATCAAAAAAATCATTAGAAAGAGTTTCTTCCCTTTTTGAAGAAATAGTTATTGAATTCCAAAAAAATGATTGGTTAAAATTTGAACGCTTACATGCATTAGTTTCACTAGCTTATATTGAGTTATCAAAAAATTATTTACCATCACAAAAAATTAAAAACGAAACATATCAAGCAAAACTAAGAGAATTAGAACGCTTGATTGATTTGCATTTTAAGACTAAAAAATACTCTTACGAATACGCTTATTTAATGAGTTTAAGTGAAAAACATTTAAATCGTATTTGTAAAGAGTGTATAAATAAAACAACGGGAGAGTTGATAACAGATCGTATTATTTTAGAGGCAAAGAGAATGCTGATTCATGGTAAAAATACGGTTTCTGAAATAGCAGATCATTTGGGTTATGTTGATTTCTCTTATTTTTCGCGTTTGTTTAAAAAACATACAGGTAAAACCCCGATTCAATTTTCAAAAAAGTATAAACTATGAAAGTGTCTCCTACAATACTAAAATGGGGAATGAATTTGTATCCTCCATTATTGCTTCAACGAATTTGGGTTCAAAAAATAGAATCAGATTTTATGGGGGCCACTATTAAAATTAATAGAAGTTTGTTTTCTCTCAATTTTGGTAAAGCCATTTTTGGAGGAACACTTTATACAGCAACAGATCCTTTTTATGCCATGTTGTTTGGTCAGATACTGAAACACAAAGGCTATGATGTGAGTGTTTGGTTAAAATCTGCAAGCATACAATTTTTAAAACCAGGTAGATGCGATTTATATTACACAATAACAATATCAGATGAAATGATAAAAGAAGCTGAAAATCACCTCAATACTTCTAAAATATTTGTAAAAACATATACTATCGAAATTCGCTCAAAAACAGGGATTATACCTGCTATTGCGAAAAATGAGATTTATATCAGAAAAAAATAATCTTTGTATGTAAAATAAACTTATACTTTTACTCTCTCAAATATTTAAAGACCTTTTAATTTAATCTTATGTCAATTAGCCAAAAACTTAAAGAACGTAATGGAGAATTATGTGAATTGTGCAATAGCGAAACTGCCACTCACGAATATACAGTATCTCCAAAAAATGATGAATCAATCGAAAATCAAGTAGCAGTATGTAATACCTGCCTAGAAGCAATTGATAGTAAAGATGCAAGTTTCCATTGGCGTTGTTTAGAAGGTAGTATTTGGAGTCCTGAGCCAAGTGTACAAGCTTTAAGTTATAGAATTTTACAAAACTACAAAGAAGAAGATTGGGCAAACAATTTAATAAGTTCAGTTGATTTGGATGAAAACGTTGTACAATGGGCAATGAGTGCTTTTGAGGTAGCTGATGTGCATAAAGATGCATTTGGTAATGTGTTAGAAAATGGGGACACAGTTGTTTTAACTCAAGCCTTAAATGTAAAAGGAACAAATTTTACTGCATCTAAAGGAACTGTGGTTAAAAAAATAAAATTAGTACATGATAATCCCGAACAAATTGAAGGGAAGATAAATGAACAAATGATTGTGATACTTTGCAAATACGTGAAAAAGAATTAAAACAAAAAAGCCTTTCAAAAATGAAAGGCTTTTTTTATGGGTTTATTAATTCCATCCTCCACCAAGTGCTTTATAAATATTTATCCTGGCATTCATTTGCTGTTTCTTAGTTTCCACTAATTCCATTTTTGACTCCAAAGCATCGCGCTGTGTTAACAACACTTCCATATAATCTGCTCTTGCCGATTTAAATAATGTGTTTGAAATATCAATGGATTGAGTTAATGCTTCAACTTGTTTGTTTTTTAAATCATAACTCTTTTTCAAATTACTGATATTCGAAAGCTGATTAACCACCTCAATGTGTGCTCTTAAAATAGCACGTTCATAGTTGTAAACAGCTTGTACTTGTTTAGCATTAGCAGAATAAAAATTTGCTTTAATCGCATTTCTGTTAATTAAAGGCGCAACTAAATCTCCAGCTAAATTATATAACAATGATTGTGGCGTTTGTATTAAATACTGAGGGTTAAAAGCGCGATAGCCTGCCCCTGCTGTTATAACAAACGATGGATAAAATTCAGCTTTAGCAACTCTTACATCTAATTTAGCTGCTACTAAAGCTTGTTCTGCTTGTCTCACATCTGTGCGATTAGATAACAATTGT
>JBBIUW010000004.1:0-18684 GCA_037440045.1 Sphingobacteriaceae bacterium | reverse complement strand
GTTAGTAGATAAAAATATATTTACACTTGGCGTATTAACTGTACCTATATTAGTATTTGCTACATTCCATGTAATTGTTTGAGTAGTACCAGCTGTCCAAGTTGTTGCTGTGTTTTGTGATGTTACAGAAAATGGTCCAGCAGCAGAACTAACGGTTACCTTCATTAAATCTGAAGCAGTTTGTCCACCACCAACACCATTGTCTCTTACGATAAATGAAAAGTTCATTACTCGAGCAACGGATGGAGTTACCTCCCAAGTTGAAGATACTGTATTACTTAATACTGTTGCTAACGCAGGCATGTATCTATTTGGTGATATAGTAGGAGATATGGCTCTATACATTGGGCCAACGCTATAAGTAGGAAGTGGAGATGCATTACCTGGAGATTGTGCTGGATCATTTTGACTCCAGTTGTATGTTAAAGAAGCCATCCCATCCACATCACTTCCTGTTCCTTCTAACACGTATGGAGTTGAAATTGGAACAGTATAATCTAAACCAGCATTTGCTGTTGGAGGCGTGTTAGTTAAAGTGGTGATTGCTGCACATGTACTATTACCTGTTTTGATGTTATTACTAATATCGCGAATATTCACATAGTTAAAATCATCATGACTGTTACTTTGTACGTTCGATGAACAAATACCCGCATAACCCATAATAGAACTTCCACTTGCTGGTTCTACTTCAGTTGTTCCATTGCCACTTCTACTACATGTATTCATAACATGGTATCCGCCATATTGATGTCCCATTTCGTGAGCAACATAATCAATATCAAAAGCATCTCCTGTTGGGTTTGAGCGTCCTGTATAACCTCTTCCTTTGTGAGTTGAAGTTTGTGAGGTGCTTAAGCAAACACATGCCAAACATCCTGCATTACCACCGCCAGTTGTATTAAAGTTATGTCCTATGTCGTAATTAGCTATACCAATTGCAGCATCAATTGTTTGTGCAGTCATTGTATTCCATTCATTACTCCAAGGATCAGTTGTAGCATTCATATATATCAATAAATCATTATTAGCAATAAAATTCATATGAATTGCTAAATCTCTTTCGTAAACACCATTTACACGATTCATTGTAATTGCCATTTGAGCTTGAACATTTGCTTTTTGTTGTGCTACTGTTCCAGTTCCCATAAATAAAGCGCCATACTCACCAGTACAAGATTGAGCTAGTCGATATGTTCTTAGTTTTTGATCATTTATGTTTTGTACAGATAAATTACCATCTCCATTAGTTCTTTGAATAGACGGTAAGTTTACACCTTGATCAGTTAAACATTCAAAACCTTGAGGGTCTACTCCTAAACTACTTTTATTGTAAACAATATAGTTTACCAAGTCCGTTGTATAAGGATCAACAAAAACAGTGCTTTTGATACCAGATATAGACATTGTATGTAACCCAAATTGAGTAACACTAAAACGCATAGTAGCTGTTGGATCATCAACACCTTGTGCAGCATAAGTTTTTATCATTGGAAATTTTGCTTCCAAAATAGGATCCATGATGGATGATTCATAAACTTTAAATTTTTCAAACACACCGTCTGAATTTGGAAATTCTAATATCAAATCAGATTGATTTGTATTAGCAAATAAAACAGGAGCATTAATTAATTTAGATTTTAATAAATTTAAATCCAGTTGAAATAAATAAAAAGATGATGGAAAAGAGCTTCTTCTTACTTTTGTCCCAGCTATTTCATTAGTAGGAAGCTTGCTCCATAATCCATCATTTGAATTTTGAGCAAATATTGCTGCTGATATAACTCCTAAAAAAAGAGTTACAATTGTTTTGGTGTAATTTTTATTCATAGTTTTTGTATTTAGTTAAACTAAGCTAGGGAATTTAAAATCTTAAGTCAATTTCTTTGTCTAAATTCCAGACTAAAAAAGCTTAAATAATAATATTCCTATTGCTTTACCTAATAACAAGTTACAATTTGATTTTGTAGATTTTATGTATTTGAATATTTATTTGTCTCAATTTTTGTCATTCTTCTATTTATTGTTAAAATCTAATTTTTTTAGTTAAAGATTGCCAGTTTTATGATTCTTGTTAGAGTAGGTATTATGTAAATGTAAATACAGAAAATAAATGTAAATTTGTTCCGTGAAAAAAGGTTACATCATTACACTAATTCTACTTACTTTCTTTTTGTTTCCTGATTTAATGGAAGCACAATGCGCAATGTGTAAAGCAACAGTTGAAAGCAGTCAGGGACAAAAAAATTCTGTTGCTGATGGAATAAATCAGGGAATTATTTATTTAATGTTGGTGCCATATGCCCTGATGGCGTTTATTTTCAGAAAACAAATTGCAACAATTTGGAAATTAATCAGAGGTAAGCGTGTTGCAGATGAAGATTTATAATATTTAAACTTCAAAATTTTCTCCCCAATTAGACATAAGTTGCATTACAGGTAAAAGTTTTTTACCTTCTTTGGTAAGAGAATACTCAACTTTTGGAGGAATAACGTCGTACACTTTTCTATTTACAATGCCTTTATTCTCTAAATCCTTTAGTACTTGCGATAGCATTTTATCATTAATGCCAATCAGTATTTTTTTTAGTTCGCCATAACGCTTTGCCCCATTTCGAAGATTCCAAAACACTAATCCTTTCCATCTTCCTCCAATAACTGATAATGTTAAATCAACTGGACAGTAAAAGAAAGTTCCATCAAGATTATATCTTTTCATGCTATAAGTTTTAATCTAAAGATAGATTTTTTATGTATTACTTACCAAATATAAGGTGCTTTCTTTTTGGTAAGTATATTGTATTTGTATAGTACTGCGTGCAATTTTGTATTCTAATTTTAAACTTAATTATTATGGAAAAAGAAGAAGTAAAAACAACAACGTTAGCGGTATCTTATGCAATCTTAGAAGGTAGATGGAATGATTTGGATAATTTATTAGATGAAAAATTTACATATACTGGGGATGGATTTGTTTTCACGAAAGATGAATATATTGGCTTTATGCAGGATATGAAAGCTGCTTTCTCTAATCTAAAAATGGAATTTCCTCACGTGTTAGTTGATGGAGATTTAGCGTCAGTAAGATTTATTTCTACAGCTATTAATACAGGAAAATTTATGGGGGCGCCAGCAAACAAGAAAAATCTTGTAATTAATGGAAATTTTATCAGAAAAGTAAAGGATGGAAAAGTTATGCAAGAGTGGCAAACAACAGATTTATTAGGAGTAATGACACAAATTGGTTTTGGTGCCTTGCTGGGATACACTATTTTTGTTGGAGGCTTGAAAGTAAAACAAAAACGACCAGTTAGAAAAAAATAAAATAAACGAAGTATTAACTTCGCTTATTGGTTAGACTTTAAATTTCTTTTAATATGGTGTACTCAAATTTTTCAAGATCATATATTAGTGCCTCTATTATATCTGAGATAAAAGCTTTTCCGTATTTAGAATAGTACATGCTAAAATTATCGTAGCGTTCTTGGGGCGTATTTTTAGGAAATAATTTTTCTTTGGTACTCCAAATTTGATTTACATCTGTTTCTGATTTTTGCTTAAGTGCTCTATTAATTTTTTGCTCAATAACAGAAATGCCATTGATAGCTTTTTGTTTTTCGGCTTCGGTTGATCCCACTAGTGTTTTATCTATAGATGAGACAGTAGTCGCAATTGATGTAAATATTTCTTCCAGTTGTTTTTTAGCAACTTCCAGATTAATATCATTATGTTGAGTTTTGATAAATTGTTTTACCAATTCCTCTCCTTCTCTAAAAATATCATTAATTGATAAATTTAATTTTTGTAATTTATTTTGTGTGCCTTTATCTAGTAGCATTACAAAATGTCGAGGCATTAAAATTGGCAAGTGAATATTGTATGCATCAAACATGGTTTTATATTCAAGCCAATAAGCTAATTCGCCTGGTCCGCCAACGTAAGCAATATTTGGTAATATTTTTTGTTGGTATATTGGACGCAATACAACATTTGGACTTAACTTTTCTGGAGATGATTGAATTATGTTTTCTAATTCTTCTTTCGAAAAATCTATATCAGTATTTAATACAGAAAAGCGTTCGCCTTTTTTTTCGATGCGTTCTCTTAAGCCTTTTCTTTGTAGAAAATATTGATTTCTCTTGGTGTAACTTGTGCCGAATAATTTTTTTGAAGCTCAACAATTGTTTCTGATACTAATTTATAAGATGTGTTTTCGAAAATGTCTTTTTTAAACTCTTGCTTAAATAAGTGTTTGAGTTCTGTATCATTTCCATCTAAAATAACAATACCATATTCTCCAAACAGTTCGTTTACCAAATAACGCGTAGCATCTGCTAAATTGGTGTGTTTTAAATAAGCGTTTTCAAAAACGGATATTATTTCGCTTGCTTTATCGCTTTCTCCTAAAATTGTTTTGAGTTCAGTAATCACTTCTTGTAAGCCTTCTGTACTAAATTCGCCAACACTTCCTTTTTGTGATGAATGCCACTGCACTTTTTTACCATAAACGTTTGCATGATTTATCTCTTCAAAATCATGATCCTCGCTAGCCATCCAATACACTGGTACAAAATTTTTGTCAGAAAAATTTGCTTTTAATGTTTTACATAGATTAATTGTACTGGCAATTTTGTAAATAAAATATGATGGGCCTGTAAACAAACATAACTGATGCCCAGTAGTTACGGTGTATGCATTATTGTTTTCTAATAACTTAATATTAGCTAATGAAACAGACGATGTATTAGTTACTAGTTTAGCCTGTTGATTCAATGCTTTAACCAAAACACTTCTATCTAAATAATCAAAGGTGTTTTTCGCTAAGTAGTCTGTAAAATCTTGTTTACTGAAATGGTAACTATAAAATGGTTTTACTGAGTTGAATTGAGAAATATAATCTTCAAACAATGAAGAAAACAAACTAGTGCTTTTAAGAGCTATGTTTTGCGTATTAAATAACATAGGTTAAAGATATCATTTTGTTACGACAAACCACTAATAATTCCTTGGTCATTTATCGTCATTCCTTCAGAGGCTGGTATAGATGGTAAACCAGGCATACGCATCATATTACCCAAAATTGGAATGATAAACCCAGCTCCTGCAGCAATTTCAAATTCGCGTACAGTGATGTTAAAATTTGTTGGTCTTCCAATGAGTTTTTCATTATCAGAAAATGATTTTTGAGTTTTGGCCATACAAATTGGTAAATGAGTTAAACCTAATTTTGTTATAAGTTTTAAATCTTGTTCGGCTTTTGTATTAAATTCTACCTCATTCGCACCATATATTTCTTTGGCTATGGTTTGTATTTTTTGTTTCACATCAGAATTCCAATCATATAGTGGTTTGAAATTAGAGTTAGAACTATTTTCAATTTCCTCAACAACGGTCTTTGCTAAATCTTGTGTTCCGCTGCCTCCTTGTAACCAGCCCTTACTTAAAACAGCTTTGATGTTTATTTGTGCACAAAGTTCAATTAAAGCATTAATCTCTTCATCAGTATCTTTTACAAAATGATTGATTGCAACAACTGGCATGATGCCAAATTTTTGAATGTTTTCTATATGTTTTTCTAAATTGCAAAAACCTTTTTTAAGCTTCTCAGCAGATGGCGTGTTTAGTTCGTTTGGTAAAGCTCCTCCATGGTGTTTAAGCGCACGAATAGTTGCAACAATCACTACCATATTAGGTTTCAAATTACCGTATCCACACTTAATATCTAAAAATTTTTCTGCACCAAGGTCTGCTCCAAATCCAGCTTCTGTAACTACATAATCACCAAGAGACAAGCCCATTTTTGTTGCTAAGATTGAATTTGTTCCTTGTGCTATATTAGCAAATGGCCCACCATGAATAATGGCAGGGTTTCCTTCTAATGTTTGAACTAAGTTTGGTTGAATCGCATCTTTAAGTAAGATGGTCATGGCATTTTCTGCCTTTAAATCTCTAGCATATACTGGTTCGTTGTTATAAGTAAATCCAACAAATATATTACCCAGTTTTTCTTTTAAATCGGATAAGTTATTTGATAAACATAAAATAGCCATAATTTCAGAAGCAGCCGTGATATTAAATCCATCTTGTCGCATTACTCCATTTGCTTTACCGCCAATACCAATAATAATATTTCGTAGACTCCTATCGTTCATGTCAATAACACGTTTCCACACCACAGTTCTTGGATCAAGTTTAATAGGGTGTTCGTGATTTTGAATCACATTATCAATAATGGCAGCTAAAAAATTATTGGCTTTTTCAATCGCCGAGAAATCTCCAGTGAAATGCAGATTAATATCTTCCATTGGGATGACTTGAGAATAGCCACCACCAGCAGCCCCGCCTTTAATTCCGAACACAGGACCTAAAGATGGTTCACGTAAAACGACTACACTTTTTTTTCCAATTTTATTTAATCCTTCGTTTAATCCTATGGAAACGGTTGTTTTTCCTTCACCTGCAGGAGTGGGAGTAATAGCAGTAACTAGAATTAACTTAGACGATTTTATTCTTTCTTCATTAATTAAATGTAGTGGCAGTTTTGCTTTATATTTACCATACAACTCCAAATCATCTTCGCTTATATTAATTTTATTAGCAATGTTTTTGATATGATTGGGTTTAACGGATTGTGCAATTTCTATGTCGGTCATAATACAATTTTGCATGCAAAGCTATCATCTATTTTAAAACAAAATCATAGCAAAACTCATTATTATGCTTGATAATTAGCAGGTATTTATGGATTATTTGCTTAAATGAGTTTAATGGATAGATTCCAAGGTTGTTTGAACTCCGTTTTCAACCTCTAATTAACATCAAAAACACTATTTATCAATTAGTTACGGTTTCAGAACTTCTATTTTCGTTAATTACCCTGTTTTTTGTTAATAATCCAAATTCGTTGGGCTACAAAGCCTTCGTATTTTTAAGAGTTAAACAGAACTATTTTTAATGAGTTTACAAGTTAATGTAAAAGATTTGCTATCAAATCTATACTACAATCGTGGTGTAGTGGAATTGCTATTTGGTCAGCGCGACCATGTAACAGTAAACGAGTTGTTGAGCAGGGATGATATTACGGAAGAACAATACCGTAAATTAGTTTCTTTAGATATTCTTTACGAATACGAAAATGTGGTGAGCTTAAATGATGCTGTTGTTGCCATGTTTGAAGACTTTATGGAAATTGGAGAAGTAACTCCAGGATTCATAAATGATTATATCAATGAGTTAAAACGCCATATTCGCTTTTATCAAGATGCTCGTGAAATGAGATTTTTACGCAGTATTAAAAAATATTTAAAACGTATCAACTCTACTTTAACTCGCGAAATCATTAAGCTTCAAAAAAATGTAGATGATACTTACAAAAACGAAAGTAACTACCGCATTAAATTACAAAAGCTTGAAGATTATCGTGAGAAGCGTGATACGATTATAGAATTTATTAAGCAAACCAATGCTATTGTTGACGAAACTCGTGTGTTGTTTAATATCACTAATGATACGGAGTTGTTTGGCATTGTATCTTCTTTAAAAGCAAGTTTAATTGAAAACCTCGATTTCTTAATTGAAATTCAAACGGATATTACTGATTTCATTAATAAGATTCAGTATCAGTTAGATGTTTATAAAAAAGCTCAACGTTTAAAAGAAGTAAAAGATCATGGAACACTTCATTTTAAAACTAATTTCAGAGAAATAGTTTCGAGCATCAACACTTTAAAACACAATGGACATAAAACGCCTAAGACAAAAATCCCTATCGACTTTTTGTATAGCGATGATGGACATGTATTGTGTAAGCGTATAGCCGAGAAATATAAGATTACTCGTTTAATGGTTAGAGGCTTAGCCGATAAAATGGCTGGTAACTTTAAAGATAAAGGTCTTGAACAACAAATTAAACTTGATACTGAGAAATTAGTTGAACGCTTCTTAAATCAAACTAAACAAAATTTATTTGAGTATTTGATGGACTATAAATTCCCTAAAGCAATTGGTACAGTTACTTTTGAAGAGCGTTTATCATTGTTTGTGGAGATTGCAATGGAATACCAAAATCAATTAGATTTTAAATACAGATTACAATATCACGACTACACCGTAGAAAATGATGTAAAGAAAAGATTAGGTTACACCTTGATTTTGCCTTTAAAAGATAAACCTAAAAAAGAAAAAGCAACTAAGTAGAAATTATACACCATGGAAGAAACAACCAGTTTTAATTTACCGAAACAAACTCACGATATTTTTGCCATTATGGCTCGTGGTAATTTCATTTCTAGTAATGGAAACAGAGATGGAATGAACCGTTTGTACGATGTGATTAATAACCCTGAGAATTTTGACAGACTTCAGGCGTATTTTAATGTGATTCGTTATAATATTGAAAGAGGAAATAATTTTTTCTATTTCTCAAAATTAAGTGAACCAAACTCAGAATTAGAAAAAAAATTAGAACGTTTTGAACGTTATATTGATATCATTGATTTATTTGCCAGTATGGATAACAAAATTGGTATTGGTAGCCGTTTTCGCCCTAGTGAAATAGCAGAAGAGTGTAACGCAAATGTGCGTTTAAAACAAAAGCTTCAAAAAATTCCATTATATCGTTCAGAAACATTGCATAATAAAGTACGCGAAATATGTGATTTAATGAGCCGTGATTCTTTTTTAGAATTAGAAGATGAAAAATCAGAATCATACAAAGTATTAGATTCTTATAATTACTTGTTAGACATCATTAATTCGATTGCTATTTATGAAGATAGTTCAAGTTCAGATGATACTCAAGGTATAATTTATAATTAATATATATTAAAATGAAGACATCACTATTTTTATTCATGTTTGCTATTGGTTTTACATCGTTAGCTCAAACAAAATACACTACCATTTCGGAAGATTTTATTACATATCATGATAATATATCTGCAGCAGAACGCATGTTTAAAAATGATTCTTTATTACAAGCCTACGCTAAATTTGATATTGCTTTCGAAAATTATAAAGGGGCTGTTAATCCAAGTCATTATTTTAAAGCGGGTTTATGTGCTATTAAAATTAAAGAAGAATTTAAAGCATTACATTTTTTTGAAAAAGCTATTCTTAATGGCTTTGAGTTAGATAGTGCAAAAAAAGAAATGGTGTCTTTTTATAATCAAAATACAAAAAGAGAATATTTAGAGAATTTTCCAAAATGGGAAGAGCAAAGGATAGCTGCACGAAACACCACTTGGGAAGCGGAAATACTAGCATCTGTAGAAGCAAATAAAAAGTACAATACTACTAAATACACAGCTGCAGCCGAATATTGCTCTACGTGTATGAAAACAAAAACTTGTAGTAAAACTTCTCCTGATTTTACTTCGAAATATAAATTAGTGAAAGAAAAAATGAAAGCAGACTCTTTAAATGCGGCTGCTTTGTTAACTAAGATACAACAATTTGGTTTTCCAACAATGAAGTTAGTTGGAAAGAAAGCTAGTGATGCTGCTCGAATGATTTTATTAAATTATGATGCCGATAAGAAAAATGAACGTTTGGATGGGATTTTATACAAGGCATTAATTGACGGAAACGTTTCACCTGAATTTTACGGAACACTTGTAGACAGAAGAAATGTAATGAATGGTTTATTACCTGAGTTTTACGAACCAATTACAGGTTACGAAAAAACCATTGGTAAAGAAATAGGAACAGCTAACAAAAAACGAAGAACAATTGGCTTATATGCTATAAAGCTTGTAAGTACTGCTGCTCCAAAAAGTAAAGATCCTAATGCAGCTAAAAAAGCATCAGTAGGATTATATGATTATTAATATTGAGAGAAACGAGATAGAGGTTTAAAAATAGAACATGGAAAATAACTGTAGAATATTAAACAGAATTGTTGAAATTAACATTGCTAACGTTAAGTATACCGACTTAGAATTAAGTGGTAATACTTGTTTTGTTGGCACAAATAACTTTGGTAAAACATCATTGCAACGTGCTATTTTGTTTTTTTATAGCGCAAATACAAGAGGTTTAGGTATTTCGGCTTCACAAAAACCGTTTGATGAACATTACTTTAAATATGAAAACTCATATTTAATTTATGAAATACAAACAGAAAATAAACCGTTTTTTGTTATTGTATATAGACATAATAAATTAGTATTTCGTTTTGTAGATGCGGAATACAGCCCTGATTATTTCTTTAACGAAAACGACGAAGCTATAAAAATTAAGGACGTTGTTGCTGGGTTTGACAAACGTGGTATTTTTGTTTCTCAACAAATCGATACATTTGAGCGTTACCGTAATATTTTATATGGTACAGAAACAGATAAACAATTATCTAAATTCCATTTATTAAAAGGTAACGAGAAATATCAAAACATCCCTAAGTCTATTACCAATGTATTCTTAAGTTCTAAGAGTAGTATTGATAGTCGCTTTATTAAAGATTTTATTGCCAACTCTTTAACCACAGAGAGTAGTAGTATTAAGTTGGAACAAGTAGATCGTCAGTTACGTCAGTTTAACGAGAAGTATTCTGATATTGAAACCTATTTGAAAAAAGAATCTCAGCAATTAATTGAGTTTATCGATAAAAAATATGACCAAGTGCACATGTTAAAAGGTGCGCAAATGGAAATGGCTGATAAATTAGGTAGTAGTTTACGTTATGCAGAAACACAGAACGAAGCTGTTATTAAAGCTTCTCAAGAAAAGCAAGAGGAATTAGATAGACTAATTGAAGCAAACGAAGAACAAAAAACTTTACTTGAGGAAAAACAAAAAGATGTTCGTGAAGAGATTGGTTATTACGACAGAACAATTCGTGAGGCTAATAAAAAATTAAAAGAGTATAAAGAAAAAAATATTGAAGAAGCGGTTGAGAAAAATGCTGAGAGAGAAAAGCTTCAGGTTGATTTAAATATTGCTCGCCGTGAGTATGAATCATTGACTTCAAACGTTCAAAGCATTGAGATGAAATATTCATCATTAATTGAACAATTACGAAACGATAAAACAGCGTACATTAATAAAATTAACTCACGTACAAGTGAAATCTTTAATCACTACAATGAGTTACAGTTATTACAAAAAAATGAGTTCAATAAAAAAGATGCTGAATTAAAACAAAAGCGTGAAGAAGCTTTAACTGAGCTTAATGCAGATGTTACAGCAAAACAAATTGAATTCAATGAGCTAAAAGCAGAAGAAAAAGTAATTCGTAATACACGTTTTTATGAGGCTGAAATTAAAGCTCAAGAAACAGAGTTGGCAGATTTAAGAGCTATTAATTATAAAAACAAATCTGAGCTTGCTATTAAAACAAACTTGGTTCAAACAAACCAAAAAGAGTGGGAAGCTTTAGAATTAAAATTAAAAACCTCTTTATCTAATCAAATTCAAAAAACGAATAACGAAATCATTCGTGTTAAAACTGAAATTAAAACCATTGAGGAAAAATTAAATGTTCAGCACGATGCGCTATATGGTTATTTAGAGAAGAATGTAAAGGATTGGCACAATACAATTGGTAAGGTTGTTAATGAAGATTTATTATTTCGTTCAGATTTAAATCCAACAATTACAGATAGTAAAGATTTATCATTATATGGTATCAATTTAAAATTAGATGAAGTACCTGTTGTTTCTAAATCTATCGAAGAGTATCAGTTTGAGAAAAATGAACGTTTAGCTATTATCAGAGATTTAGAAGAATCGATGAATCAGTTTCAAACTGCTAACAACGAAGAAAAAATGTTGGCAGCTGATAAATATGGTAAGCAATTAGGTGAGTTAAAAGAAGATTTAAAAGTTTTAACGTACTCATTAGAATTAGCTGAAAAGCGTGAAAAGAAATTAATTTTAGAATTAGAAGACTGGAAACAACGCGCTAGTACTGAAATTGAGCAATCTTTATCAGGTAATCGTCAAAAATTAAATATCATCGAAGAGGAGTTATCTATCTTAAACAAGAGAAAAAATAACTTATTAAACGATTTTAATACTCAGTTTGATAAATTAAAAGCCTTTAACGATGAGCGTTTAGCTGATTTAAAATCTCGCCAGGAGACAGAAATCTCTGAATTAGAAGTAGAGAAGAAAAATCAAGTAAAAGAATACGAGGAAAAAGAAACGCAATTAAGTACTGAAAAAGAATCTAACTTTAAAGCAAAAGGCGTTGATAGCAAAGAAATTAAAAAGATCGATGCTCGTATTAAAGAATTAACGGAGGCATTAAAAGAAATTGATCAGTACGCACAAATTGTAAGCGATTATTTAAAAGACAAGCGCGAGGTTTTTGATAAACTTCCGGATTTGATTCAAAAGAAAGAGGAGTATGTGAAATCTGCAAATGATTTAACTGCTGAGTTGGAAGAAATTGCTCGTAAGTTCAATATCAAACGTATGGAGTTAAATAAACAAAAACGTGCATTTGAAGAAGAGTTAATCGAGTTTAATAATGGTATCAATTACTTTACTAAAAACTTCCGCGAAACACCAGTATTCAATAAATACGCTGATATTATTGATAGAGCAGAACCTAAGAAAACGAATTATAGTGTGATGGACTTATGTACTCAGTTATTAAAAAATGATTCACATTTTAATGAAGAGTATACCGCTTTCCAACGTTATGTAAATGAGTTTGCTGGCAAATTTAGAATTGATAACCACTTTAACTTTATCATTCGTAATGATGCGACTCAAGGTGAGTATGAACGTTTTGCACAAAACTTACGTTCATTCATCAACGAAAATAAAATTGAATTATCAATTGCCGAAACAGCAACACAAATTGGTTTAGTAACAGATAGTATTGCTACTAAAGTGAGAGAGTTAAGTGGACAAAAAGATAAAATTCAACATATCATTACCTTAATTGCAGAAGACTTTAAGAAAGCGGAGTTCGAAGAATCAAAATTAATTGAGTTTATTAAAATTCGTTTAGAAGACTCTGACAATAAGGTTTACAAATTATTAAAACGTATTCAAGAGTTCAGAGAAGAAAATGGTTTAGTGTATAACGAAGGATTATTTAATACAGATTTTGCCACACACAAAAACCGTGAGATTAGTAATCGTGCTGTTAAATTGCTAGATCAATTACGCACAGCTATTAAAGAACAAGAACAAGAAGAAATTCGTTTACAAGATTTATTTGAGTTGAAGTTTAATATTAAAGAAGGATTAAACGAAACAGGTTGGACTCACAAAATTGATAGTATTGGTAGTACAGGAACAGATATC
This sequence comes from Sphingobacteriaceae bacterium, assembly GCA_037440045.1. Classification (GTDB taxonomy): domain Bacteria; phylum Bacteroidota; class Bacteroidia; order B-17B0; family Aurantibacillaceae; genus UBA4416. The sequence goes on along the minus strand of JBBIUW010000004.1, from coordinate 5,427 downwards.
TTGGTAAAAGCAATTATCTATATTACTTTATTACACGTATTTATTAAAGAGTCTTCTCATAGAGGAAGTACTGATTTTAAAGTACACTGTATCATTGATGAGGTAGGTCAGATTTCGGCACATTACTTACGTGAGTTATTACGTTTTGCGAAAAACAGAAATATTATGATGATTAACGGTTTACCAAATAAATCAGGGTTAGAGTCTCACTACAAATACACTTATCAATTTAGAAGAGAAGAAAATAACAACGTTCGTATCTTCCCTAGTATTGTAACAGAAGTAGAGGCTTAAGCGCATTTAACTTTTCTTTTTACACCTGACAGATTTTAGTAATCTGTCAGGTGTTTTTATTTTTTAGAGATTTTAAATGGAGGTCTTAGACCTCAAAGATTTACAGATACACCTTTAATACATCATATGCATATTTCAAAATCATAATCGATACAATAACTAAAAATATGATGCGCACAAAACCATTACCTTTTTTTAAGGCTAGTGAGCTGCCAATAAAACTTCCAATGATATTAAACACGGCCATTAAAATAGCTAGATGCAAAATGTAGTTCCCTTGTTCAATAAACACTACCAGTGCTGAAATGTTGGTTACACAGTTTACTACTTTAGCATAAGCGGATGCCTTTACAAATTCAAAACCTAAAATCACTACAAAACCCAATACAAAAAAACTCCCAGTGCCTGGCCCAAAAAAACCATCATAAAAACCCACTATTAAACCAATGCAAGCACCATATAGCATTTGTTTATTTAGCGAAAGTTCTTTTGTTTCAATAGCTCCTAAATCTTTTTTTATATAAGTATAAATTGCAATTGCAATAAGGATTATAAGAATTAGTGGTTTTAGTAAATTGCTATCAATATGATTAATTATTTGTGCGCCTAGGTATGACGAAATAAAACAGCTTAATGCAATTACAAATAGTAATTTAAAATCAAAAGTTATTTTTTTTGCATATTTAAAGGCTGCAATAGAGGTGCCAGCTAAAGCCGCAATTTTGTTGGTGCCAAACAAAATAGGTAATGGCATTTTAGGAAATGTAATTAATAAAAATGGTGTTTGAATTAACCCACCACCACCAACTACAGCATCTATAAAGCCTGCAGTAAAAGCAGATAGAGCTAATAATATGATGGTTAAAACACCATAGCTATTGATAATTTCAAGTAAATGCATCTTTAAATAAAAAAGCCCCTCATTTCTGAGAGGCTTTGTAAATAAGGTTTGTTATTAGAAATCGAATTTACCTCTATGATCTTCAATATTTGCTTTTTCTTTTAAAGCATCAAACATTTCATAATCTACACGGCCGCTATTCATTCTTTCAATTTCAAGTTGTTTACCTTTAAAATCTTTTGGTAATACAGCTTCTGTAACTGATGCCACGCTTACAACAAATACACCATTATCACCTTTAATGGCTTTACTAGTAGCACCTGTTTTCATTGAAGTAGCAGTTCCAATTAAAGCATCTTCTCTTCCAATAGCAGCAACATTATATGCCGAGAAAGTTAAGTTATCTGCTTTTTCAGCAGTTAAGCCCATTTTCGATGCTATGTCTTCAATAGATTTTGAAGAACCTGCTTTAGTTTCAAATTCTTTAACAAAAGCCTCAGCTTTTTTCTCACGAATTGCTTTTACAGTTACTTCGTCCTTCACATCTTCTAAAGGAGCAATTCCTTTTTCTTTGATAGATACTAAGTTAGCAACAACAAATCTGTCTTTAAATTCAAATACTGGAGATACATCACCTTTTTTAGCTTTGTAAACCCAACGTACTAAATCTTTTGCTCCTTCTAAACCAGGTAAAGATTTATCACCTTCTTTAATACCTTCAGCAATACGTTTGTTTAACTTTTCTGTTTCTACACCTTTATTAAAGTTTTCAGCAGTTTGATTTTTTCCAGCAAAATCACTAGCAACTTTATAGTACTCTTGAGTTGTTTCGCTACTAGGAGCAATTAACTTAGTGATTTGCGCAACAGTGTATGAGTTGTGACGAGTTTTAGAAACATTTAATACTTCAATAATATGGAACCCGAACTGAGTAGGTACAACAGAAATGTTTCCAACAGTTCCTTGTAATCCAGCATTTTTGAATGGATCTACAAAACCTTTATTTTCATCAAACCAACCGTAATCACCTCCTTTATCTAATGAACCCATATCATCAGACATCGTTTTAACTAAAGTATCAAACTTTACAGTTTTTGCTTTTAATAAAACTACTAAACTATCTGCAATACGTTTTGCTACTTCTGGCGTACGTTGAGTTTGTGTTCTTTGACTTTGTAAACCAATTAAAATATGACGAACTTTAGCTGAATCGGCAATTGATTTAATATCTGTTAACTTGTATACTTTTAAGAAAGTTCCTTCTGAATATGGACCAAATACAGTTCCTTTAGGAGAAGTGTAAACAGACGAATCTGTAATAATCATATTTTTCTTACCGTAGTTAGCAATGTTAATTACACCACCTTCGCTTTCTTGAGCAATAAATGCTGAATCTTCTGCAGAAGTAGTTTTTGTTTTAAAATCTTCTGTTACTCTTTGAGCATCTTTTAATAAAGCCTCATAATCAGCTTTTGAAGGCATAACGTCATATGCTACGTATTCAATTTTACGAGATGGTTCAGAAACTTTATAATCGTTTTGGTGTTTGTTATAGTATGCTGCAATTTCTTCTTCAGATACTTTTACAGTTGAATCAGGAACTGATACATATGTTTTCATAACATAAGATGCATTTACTTGTTTGTTTTGAGTTATGAATGCATCTTTAGCTTCAGCTGTAGTTACATATAAACCTTTTTTAATTAAGTTATTATATTTTTCAGCAGCACGAACTTCTAAAATAGATTTCTCTAATTGTTTCCAAAATTGTTCTTGCTCTGCATTCATTTGACCAACCCATTGGTTTAATTTTACTAAGTCTAACGAACCATCAGCTTTAGCAAAGCCTTCGTAAATTCTTCCAGTTTGTTGATCAGTTAATTGTTGAATAACATATTGATGAGGGTGAACTAACATTAAATCATATAACTCATCTTCAGAAACTTCAATACCTAATTTTTTGTATTGAACTTTAATCACTTTGTCATTGATTAATTGACTCCAAACAGACTCAATAATCTGTTCTTTCATTTTCTCATCAATCTGAGCATTTGGATTTTGCTTTTGAATTTGAGCTATTTGTTCATTTACCTTTGCACTAAAAGCTGGGTAATCAATTTTATCACCTGCAATTTTACCAACTTCTAAATCTTGGTTTGAGAACAATGCTCCACCAGAGCCTAATAAACTCTCTAAAATAAAAATCACTAAGGCTAAACCAACGATTCCAACCAAAAGACCTGTCTTACTACGTATTTTTTCTAAAACGCTCATATTTGTTTATAATTTAAGGAATGCAAAGATAAAATTATTGCTGAAAAACGAAAAATTAATCAAAAATAATTTTAGCAGCCAAATCTCTGGCTTGAACCCTGATTTCGGGTACCGCCACGCTTTCCCACAAAATACCTTTTAGTGGTGGACCTAGCGTATACATATTTTTGATGATACAACCATCTTTTTGTGCATCAATACCGTATTTTATTGGGTCTGGGACAATTATTTGGTTAGAAATGAGGTATTTTATTAAGCCAGATGGTACTTTGTCATAATTTGATTCAGGACCTGTACAGTTTATAATTAACTCAGTATGAAGTACTTGATTTGTTTTTTGAGTCGTGTTATAATAAATATCAAACTTGGGCCCCACTGTTTTAATATCAAAAATACGACCTTTAGTTAGAGTTAATTGCACACTAGCTTGTAATTCATTAAAAACAGCCATGCTTTGGCTTGGAGCTCTGTGTCTGGCAACTCCCCATTTATGTCTTAAGTGACGCAAAAATTGTTGTTTTTCGCTTAATGAAAAATTGAGCCAAAGTGTCTGCAGATGCGGACGCATTGTATCAATTACACTGTGCACGTTTAAGTTCTGTGTTTTGGCTAACTTAATTTGTTGATTAACTAATGCTACTATTTGAAGTAAGGTGTATTTTTTTTTACCATCTATAAAGCCATCTACACTTGGTAATGGATTGTCTTGATGTGCTTGTGGAATATATGCATGAGGAGAGATAACTTGAATTTTACCCTTATAGTTAAAACGTGCTAAACTCACAATCATATCAATCATTGTTAGACCAGAACCAATAATGGTAATATTTTGATGTGATTGAATTTGATTTGTTAGCTGAACATTAAAAGCATTTTGAAAATAATACTTTGAAGAAATAAATTCTGTTGAAATGCTTTTAGGATGAGCAGGCAAAAAATTACCAAGTGCTAAAACTACTTTTTTTACAGTATAAGTTTGGTGTGTTTTTATTCTAAACATTTCACCTTCTTGATCAATAGCAACTACTTCTTCAGTTATTTGTTCAACAGTAACATTTGAATTAGTATGTTTTAATGTTTCTAATGTATTTGATACATATTCTCCAAATAACCTTCTCGAAATAAAATCTTTAGCAGAATAGTTTACATTTTTAGTTTGTAACCAATTAATAAAATGATCAGGATCATCTGGAAAAACAGACATGTTATTTGCCCTTACATTTAATAAATGATGTTCGTCAAATGTATTGTAGGCATAACCTTTACCATACTTGTTTTGTGTATCAAACCATAAAATAGAGATGGGACTTTTACTCTGTTTAATAATTTGTAAAACAGTTAAAGTGCCGCTAATACCGCCGCCAATTATGGCAAGGCTGTTTGTCATTTTCTGGGCTCGTTATTGTTTAACCTATCTTGATTTTTGCGTTGATATCTTCTAAGTAAATACATAATAGAAGCAATAATAAACACAAAGGTAAAATATAAAGCACTGTCATTATCTTTTGTAATTAAAAAGTAGATGGCTATGGCAGCACAGCCTAACGCCGTGATTAACCATACTATTTCTAAAAATTTAAAAAATTTACTCATAGTTTATAATTGATTGTCGTCTATCCGGATAGATCCAGTAATTTCTTTTATTTCGTATTGTGTAAAATCCTGATTAGCCTCAAGTCCTTTCCCCATAATAATTTCTTTTGCAGTAGTTATTTTTACAAACGAATTTGAAATAATTTTCTTTTTTTGCTCGTCCCAAATTAAATGTTCGGTGTTTAATTTTTCCCCATTTACATTTACAACTTCTACATTATATTTCACTTCCATTTTTCTGCTAAGCTCATATCGTACTCCGTAATCTGCTTTCAGGGTAGTGTTTTCTTTACCTTTGTTGTCATAAAAAATTACCGACAAGCCTTTAGGCATAATGGTTACAGGCTCTTTCACATCTTTTTCATACTTCTGCATTTGTGGTGCCTGAAGTCGTATTTTAAGAATTGTAGAATCGGAATACAGCA
>JBBIUW010000003.1:0-19872 GCA_037440045.1 Sphingobacteriaceae bacterium | reverse complement strand
ATTACTACAAGTAGAAGCGATATACGTTTTAATGGTATCACCAACATTTAATGAAAAATCAAATAATAAAGTATCTGTGTTTGTATTTGGAATAACATAATATACTTTTTTTGCTAAGCTGTCATTTCTAATAGCGCCGGCATAATCTGTTATAACATTTATTATGTTGTTAAAGTTGCAAGTTCCATTTGTAAATACAGCATAACTAACTTCGGTTTTTGTTATTTTATGATACGTATTGCTTTGAAAAATTGTATCTGCACCATTAACCAAATACTTAATACTTTTACATGTTGTAGAACTAGATTGAGATACATTCCATTCAGCATTCTGTTCTGGAAACGGATAATAAATATTAGTTTGGCTAAATGAAAACTTAATCAAATATATAAATATAAATATGCATATATGTTTATTCATAGCTATGTATTTAAATGTAATTACTGTTCAATGACAATTTTCTTTACTAATGTTTTCTCTTTTTCAATTAATTTTACAACATACATGCCTTCTGCATAGCTTGATAAATCAATCTTTTGCTTGATACTTTGTATTTTAATTTCTGAAATTAATCTTCCGTTTAAATCATAAATCTCGCAAGTAGTATAAGTTTTATCTGTTTGAGAAATAGTAATACTATTTTTTGTTGGATTAGGGTAAATAGATAATCCATTTTCTGCAATAGAATTTTGATGTACGCTTGTAGGAACTCCTCCATCGTATTTAATCTGTGCTTGTTGTGCCCCAGTAATTAAATTTGCTAAGCTATCGCCACCAATAATGGCAAAGGCTACTGTCACACTTTCATTAGGTGCTAGCACAAACGGACCACTACTCATCACATTTAATACATCAACGCCACTACCAGAAACACCCGCTGCTAATCGTTGAGTGGACATACTTAAATATTTATCTTTTGAATCAGAACCGTTTGCAAAGTCTAAACCACCATTACCGCCAGATACATGGTCGATAGCGTAAAAATTAGGAGGAGCTGTATTGGTTAATAGTTTAATTCCGCCATATTTTCCACCTGCACCTGTGTAGTAGCTGTATCCCATTTTGGTGGTTGCATCATAAGCACTTCTGTTTTGTGCAAAGGTAGCACCGTCTATATCCCAATCAGCAAATATACCTGCATACATGTTTTTTATAGAGTCAGTAGTATGAGTGTTAGTAATAATATATTCCCAAATAACAAACTGCGTATTTGGAACAGCAGCCCATGCATAGGTATTTTGTTCAATGTTTACAGGTAATGGATTAAATGATAAGTTGTCGTTAATTTTTGCTTTGGTATCAAAATCAGATTTAATAGACGGTGTTTGTAAAGCAATACGGTTGATTGTACTAAAATCTACATCTGATGCTCCGCCCGGCACAGCACCTCTTACGCAATCAGAAACTTTTGTAGTGTCGGTTCCAACCATTAATCCTGCTTCGTATAATAATGCTACATTATTGTATTTAAATCCTAAACCTTGTACTTGTGCATCCTGATTGTAGCCAATTTTACCTTTACTAGTAGCAGTTGTGCTTACATCATTTACTTCAATATTTATATAATCTACGTTGATATAAAGTGTGAAAAACTGTTTTGCCTGGTAGGTTCCATCGCTCATTAATACTTCAAAACTCACTGCTGTATTAATAGGAATTGCTCCTGTTAATTTAAATGTAAATGGATCTAAAGAATTTGTAGTACTTGCTAATGTGTTAATAATGCCTAGCGAAGTTGTATTATCAATAGCTACCGCATAAGTTGATAAAGGCGTAACCGTTACATTTAATGCAGATGTTGGGCTTAAATAATTAATAAATGTACCTGCAATAAATAATGTATCGCCATTGATAAAAGACATGTCGTTATGATCGGTTACTGTTTTACTAGTCATTACCACACTTGGACTTGCTGGATCTGTAAGTGCTCTGTATAAATTAATTCTTCCAGTACCTAATTTGTTTAAATAGGAAGGGTTAGCTCCATAAATATTATCGGCAGTTACCTTTAATCTTTCTCCAACTTGCAAACCATTATATGAAGGGAAGTGATGTTTTACAATACCTGCAGCACCAGCTACTATTGGTGACGACATGGATGTTCCAGTAGATGTAATATAGAAACTTCCAGGCCATGTAGAATTTACGTTATCGCCAGGTGCGCAAACATCTACCATATATCCATAGTTTGAAGAGGCTTGTTTGGTATCGCTAATAGTAGTGTTACCAACTGATAGTACATAGTTGTATGCTGCGGGAAAAAAGTCTCCATCTGCATTGTTATTTCCTGCCGCACAAACTACTAAACAGTTTTTATTAATGGTTGCATAATCAACAATATCTTGCCCAAATTGACTTGAGCCGCCGCCGCCCCAAGAGCAGTTAATAATATGGCAGCCATGGTCTGCAGCATACTTAATACCCTCGTAAGCAGCAATTAAAGAACCATTTGAATCAGCAATTTTTACAGGTAAAAATTTGCAATTAAATCCTGTTCCTGCGCCACCTAAATTATTATCGGCACTTGCCGCCGCTAAACCACTCACGTGCACACCATGTGCATTGGCTTCCCAAGTTGCATCTTTGTCGTTCATGCCTAAATCCCAACCCATGTAATTATCTACGTAGCCATCACCATCATTATCAATATTGTCAGGCACATCTGCATAGTTTCTTTTTATGTTATTAAACAAATCGGGATGTGTAGGGTCGGTTCCTGTATCAGTAATACCAATCACAATAGCGGAATCGCCTCTATCAACATTCCACCCATTAAATGCATTGATGGTTTGTAAATGGTATTGATCTGTTGGATTTGCTAATGGGTCGTTTGGAGTATAATTTACTTTAGGTATAAAATGAGGTTCGGCATACACTAAAATATTTGACATTAATAATTTACTAATTGCTTTTTCAATAGTTAACGAACTTGTATAATTAAGCTCATAGATTAATGATAAATCTGCAAAAGCTTGTCCTGCCTCGTTAAAAGGTTTTTCCGGGCTTTTATCTAAAGGGAATTTTTTATGCAAATTAGTTGCTCCTATTGCATTGGCAAATGATATAAACGCAGGATTATCTATTTTAGAATTTGAGCAAGAGTTGGCAAACGCTGGCTTAACTTTGATGATAATTGTTTTTGCTATATAATCATTACTGCCAATTGTAGCAGGCAACTGATAGGCTTTTTGTGCATGCATTTGTATAAACAAAAATGCAGTGAGTATGATGGTAATGATTGTTTTCATGCGCTATTGATGGTTTTAGTCTAACAAATAGTTTTGATGTTTATTGTATTTTTCGAGTGTACGAATACCAGAAGAACTAATGTGTTCAAATTCCTTATCACAAAAAATATTAATGATTTTAATATCTGGTTTTAATTCTTGTATGTAACGGTATTGATTTTGTTCGTAGTTAAAATCGGTAGAGTTTCTTAAGCCACGAATAACAGTCACATCATAACCGAAAGATTCAATATGATCGGTTAATAAGCTATTGTAAGATGTTATTTGTCTATTTGAAATTGTTTTTGGAACAGGCCACGCATGAACATCCTTCGCAGGATTTTTTCCAAAGGCAATAATTACTTTATCAAACAGTTTTTCGGCTTTTTCTAAAACATTGTGATGCCCTTTGTGAAATGGACTAAAGCTTCCGGCAAATACACCGATTTTTGGTTTGTGAGTTTTTACATAATCATGTAATGCTTTTACAGATGTAGAGCTTATATTTTTTTCTAAAAACGCTAAACGCTGTTTTTGATAATCCAAAAAATCATGGTGTTGATATAAAGCAAATTCTTTTTGCTCTAGTTCTAACAATTCAGCAAATGTGCTATTTGGGTTTATGGATGCAAATTGTATCATTGTATATGTCCCGCAGATCTCGGTGATTTCCGCAGATTATTTTATAAATTATTTACTTTTCTATAAATAGATTTCGAAATATCTTCGCTATTAAAGTTAATTAATAATCCTAATTTGAGCTTCATTAATTTTAAGTAGGTTAATACCTGCTTATGATGAACATCCAAAATTGTTTCAACAGATTTTAATTCTATAATTACCTTATCTTCTACTAGTATATCAATTCTATAACCGAGATCCAACTGAGTGTCTTTGTATTTAACAGGTAATCCTACTTGTGTTTTAATATTTAAACCTTTTCCTCTTAATTCATATGCTAAGGCAGCTTCATAAATAGATTCTAATAAACCAGGGCCTAGTTCATTATACACGTCAAAAACACATCCTCTAATTATATAGGATAAATCATTTTCAACTATTTTTTCTATCTGTGTCATCTGCGAAATCAGCGGGAAACTCTTCTATTTCTTTTTTAAATAAAATAACGTACTACAATTTGTTTTCTGTAAAATTTTATTGGCTTGTTCTTTAATTTGTTCAGCTGTTACTTTTTGGTAATTCTCAATCTCTAAGTTAATTAAATTAGCGTCACCTAGCAATTCAGAAATTGCCAAGTTAGTTGCTTTATTTAACACATCAGCTTCACTATATGTAACAGTTGATTCAACTTTATTTTTACATTTTTGTAATTCTTCTTCGCTTACTAATTCGTTTTGCATTTTCGCAATTTCAGCATCAATACCAGCTTCCGCAGCTTCAACACTTATGCCATCATTTACTTTTCCAGAAATCACAAATAACCCTTTATCAAAATCTCCCATCACATATGCATGTATATCGCTAAACAATTGCTTGTCTTTAATTAAATTTTTATACAAGCGCGATGAGTTTCCGCGAGATAAAATATCTGAAATTAAATCAACTGTATGGTATTCTGCATCTGTTCTGGCACACATGTGATATGCTCTATAAATACTATTAATTGGCACATCTCTTTCAACAGTTAAACTTCTGTATTCTGTTTGAGGAGGCTCTACAGGTAAATTACGCTTAGGTTTTTCGCCAGCCGGAATTGGTTCAAACCATTTTTCAGCCAAGCGTTTTACTTGTTCCAATTCTACATTTCCCGCTACTACCATAATGGCATTGCTTGGATTATAGTGTTTTTTGAAAAAGCCTTTCACATCTTCCATAGTAGCATCTTCAATATGTTTAATCTCTTTACCAATGGTCGCCCATTTGTAAGGATGAACTTTATAAATCAGAGGGCGAAGTAATAACCATACATCGCCATATGGTTGGTTTAAATAACGTTGCTTAAATTCTTCAATCACCACACTACGTTGTACTTCCAAGCTTTTTTTATCAAACGCTAAACTCAACATTCGGTCACTTTCCAACCAAAATGCTGTTTCTAAATTTTCTGCGGGAACAGTGCAATAGTAATTGGTAATATCGTTGGTGGTAAAGGCGTTATTTTCGCCACCCACTAGTTGTAAAGGTTCGTCGTAGTTAGGAATATTAATACTTCCGCCAAACATCAAATGTTCAAATAAATGAGCAAATCCTGTTTTGTTTTCATCTTCGTCACGAGCGCCAACATCATATATAATATTCAAGCAAGCCATCGGCGTACTTTTGTCTTGATGAACTATTACGGTAAGATTATTTTTAAGTTTAAATTTTTCGAACTGAATCATATATATTTTTAGTACTAAATTGAACTTAAAGATACTAAAAAGCCTTTAACTCTTATAGAAAAATAACCACATAGAAATATAGAATATTGGAATGTTAAAAAGTGCTTGATAGAAAAAACATGTTTTTTGCATATAGTTCAGCTATCCTAAAGCGAAGCTTCGATGTTTCCCCCACATCAAAGTAAAACTATGTATTTATGTGGTTAAAAAAACCTTATTTTAGCTTACTTTATGGAGCTTTGGGAAAGAATAAAAAAATTTGAAAGTTTACACATTGTTTTTTGGCTAATAAAAGACAGTTGCTGGATGTTGCAATTTAAATGGATGGGAATTTTGATGGTTATCCCAACAGTTATTATTGCTGGAATTATAGTAATAATAACCAGGAAAACAACTGATATTTTCATTAATTTGGCAATTTTGTCGTGGATTTGCGCTAATAGTTTTTGGATGTATGTAGAGTTTTTTACTACAGGAGAATTAAAATTATGGGCTTCTATTCCTTTTGCTTTAGGGTTTGTTTTTGTGATAATCTACTATTATAAAACGCTTATTTCTAAGGCTCCTGCTGATAAATAGAAAATCTTTATTTTCTGGGACAAAACTCGTCTAATTTCTTGCTGGAAAGCCATAAAAACTATTATATTAGACACTTCAATTTTTAAATCATTTTTCCTATGGAAACTACACCATATCAATCAACTCATAAAATTCGTATTGTAACCGCTGCTGCTTTATTTGATGGGCACGATGCCGCTATTAACATCATGCGTCGTATCATTCAATCAAGCGGAGCAGAGGTTATTCACTTAGGTCACGATAGAAGTGCTCAAGAGGTTGTAAACTGTGCTATTCAGGAAGATGCCAATGCTATTGCAGTTACCAGCTATCAAGGCGGGCACGTAGAGTATTTTAAATACATGTACGATTTATTGAAAGAGAAGGGTTGTGAGCACATCAAATTATTTGGTGGTGGTGGTGGAGTAATTCTTCCTGAAGAAATCGATGAATTACATAAGTATGGAATTACTCGCATTTATTCTCCTGATGATGGCCGTGCTATGGGTTTACAAGGGATGATTAATGATTTATTGAAAAAATGTGATTTCCCAACTGGATCTAATTTAAATGGCGAAGTAAAGAAATTTGCAGAAAGAGATTTTAAATCAATTGCTAGAGTGATTTCGGCTGCTGAGAATTTTAATGATGTAAATGTAGATTTATTAAAAGATATCGAAGCAAAAGCAAAAGTATCTACAACTCCTGTACTTGGTATTACTGGTACTGGTGGTGCTGGTAAATCAAGCTTAGTAGATGAATTAGTTCGTCGTTTTTTAATTGATTTTAAAGACAAACAAATTGCTATTATTTCGGTTGACCCATCTAAACGTAAAACAGGAGGCGCTTTGTTAGGTGACCGTATTCGTATGAATGCTATTAAAAACGAAAGAGTTTATATGCGTTCTTTAGCAACTCGTCAAAGTAATTTGGCTTTGAGCAAATATGTGCAAGACGCGGTGAATGTTTGTAAAGCAGCAAACTTCGATTTAATTATTTTGGAAACGTCTGGTATTGGTCAATCTGATACAGAGATTATCGAGCATTCTAACATGAGTTTGTATGTGATGACTCCTGAGTACGGAGCTGCAACTCAGTTAGAGAAAATAGACATGTTAGACTTTGCTGACATCATTGCTTTAAACAAATTTGATAAACGTGGCGCTTTAGATGCGATTCGTGATGTAAAAAAACAATATAAGCGTAATCATAACTTATGGGAAATTGAAGATGATGCTATTCCGGTATTTGGAACAATTGCTTCTCAATTCAATGATCCAGGAATGAATCGTTTGTATAAAGCGGTGATGGATAAAATTGTGGAGAAAACAGGAAATAAAAATCTGACTTCTAATTTTAAAATTACAGAAGAGATGAGTGAAAAAATTTACATCATTCCTCCTTCAAAAACACGTTACTTATCTGAGATTTCTGAAAACAACCGTAGCTACGATAAGAAAGCAAATGCACAAGCAGAGGTTGCACAAAAATTATATGGTATTCAAAAAACCATCGAAACGATTTCTGAATCTAAAATGGATGATAAAGATCGTTTGATTAAAGGCTTACAAGAAGTATTTGAAAAAACGAAATTAGATTTAGACCCACATCATTTATTAGTAATTGAAGGTTGGGAAGCGAAAAAGAAATTATATTCTAACGAGTTTTATGAGTTTAAAGTGCGCGATAAAGTATTAAAAATCGCAACTCATTATGAGTCTTTATCTCACACACAAGTTCCAAAAATTGCTTCTCCAAAGTATTCTGCTTGGGGCGATATTTTAAAATGGAACTTACAAGAAAATTTCCCTGGAGATTTCCCATACACTGCCGGTATCTATCCATTTAAACGTGAAGGAGAAGATCCAACACGTATGTTTGCTGGTGAAGGTGGGCCAGAAAGAACTAACAAACGTTTTCACTACGTAAGTAAAGGATTGCCTGCTGCGCGTTTAAGTACTGCTTTTGATAGTGTTACATTATATGGAAACGACCCTGATTACCGTCCGGATATTTACGGTAAAATTGGTAACTCAGGTGTAAGCATTTGTTGTTTAGATGACGCGAAGAAATTATATTCTGGTTTCAATTTAGCAGACCCTAAAACTTCGGTATCGATGACCATTAATGGTCCTGCCCCTACAATGGCAGCGTTTTTCATGAACGCAGCGATTGATCAACAATGTGAGTTGTACATTAAAGCAAATGGTTTAGAGAAAGAAGTAGAAGCAAAAATTGAAGCAATCTATAAAGCAAAAGGAGCTGTTCGTCCTCGTTACCAAGGTCAATTACCGGAAGGCAATGATGGTTTAGGATTAATGTTATTGGGCGTTACAGGAGACATGGTGTTACCTAAAGATGTTTACGAAAAAATTAAAGCAACTACTTTATCGCAAGTTCGTGGTACCGTGCAAGCAGATATTTTAAAAGAAGATCAAGCGCAAAACACTTGTATTTTTAGTACAGAATTTAGCTTACGTGTAATGGGTGATGTTCAACAATACTTCATCGATCAAAAAGTACGTAACTTCTATTCTGTTTCTATCTCAGGTTATCATATTGCAGAGGCAGGAGCTAATCCTATATCTCAATTAGCATTTACGTTGGCTAACGGTTTCACGTTTGTAGAATACTACTTAAGCAGAGGAATGCATATTGATGATTTTGCTCCAAACTTATCATTCTTCTTCAGTAACGGTATCGATCCTGAGTATAGTGTGATTGGTCGTGTGAGCCGTCGTATTTGGGCTAAAGCTATGAAATACAGATATAATGGTAACGAAAGAAGCCAGATGTTGAAATACCATATTCAAACATCAGGTCGTTCTTTACATGCTCAGGAAATTGACTTTAATGATATTCGTACAACATTACAAGCATTGTATGCGATTTACGATAACTGTAATTCATTACATACGAATGCATACGATGAGGCAATTACAACACCAACCGAAGAATCGGTTCGTAGAGCAATGGCTATCCAGTTAATCATTAATCGTGAGTTAGGATTAGCAAAAAACGAAAATCCATTACAAGGTTCTTTCATTATTGAAGAATTAACGGATTTAGTAGAAGAAGCCGTATTAACTGAATTTGACCGTATTTCTGAACGCGGTGGTGTATTAGGAGCTATGGAAACCATGTACCAACGTGGACAAATACAAGAAGAAAGTTTATATTACGAAACATTAAAACATACCGGAGAATATCCAATCATTGGTGTCAATACATTCCTGTCTAGCAAAGGAAGTCCAACTGTTATACCAAGAGAAGTTATTCGTTCAACTAAAGAAGAAAAAGAATATCAAATCTCTATGTTAGGCGAATTGCACAAATCTCATGCGGATAAGCATGCAGAGATGGTAAGTCGTTTACAAACAGCCGCTATACAAAACAAAAACATTTTTGCTGAATTAATGGAAGCTGCCAAATACATGTCGCTTGGTCAAGTAACTAAATGTTTATTTGAAGTAGGTGGTCAATACCGACGTAATATGTAATAGGTTTGTCCAAAAAATGCTTAACTGAAGCATGGTGGATAGTAATAGGCATATAAATTTTCATGATTGCAAAAAAAGCCTCAGCAGACGTTGAGGTTTTTTTATTACTTAATTATGTGAATAAAATAGGCTTTAAATCAAAAAAAAGTACAATTAGTTTTTTTATAACAAAAAAGCCCCTATTTTCATAAGAGGAAAAAACTAATTTTATGGGTAAATTAAAACGCAGTATCGTTGTTGTTGCAGTTATGTGTGTGGCTAAATTTGTTGTCGCGCAAAATGAGTATAAACAAATAAATTTCAGAGAGATTATTCAAAATGGAATAAAACTTCATGATGAAAAAAAATATGCGGAAGCTATTGCTGAATTTAAAAAAATTCAACGTAACGATTCTAATTACGCTTTAGCATCTGTTGAATTAATCAATACTTATATTGCTAGTGGCAAGGATTCGTTGGCAGTTGTTTTATGTGATGATTTATTAAAACAATCAGATCAATACACTCCTAATACGTTATTGTTTAAAGCTAATGCGTTAGATAATTTAAAAAAAATAAAAGAATCGGAAGAAATATATAAATACGGCGCAAAAAAATATCCTACTAATAATTCTTTTTTATACGAATTAGGGGTTGCTAAATTTCGCCAAGAAAAATATTTTGAGGCGTATCAACTTTTTGTAGAATCCATCAAAATAAATCCAATGCACGCTGCAAGTCATTTGCAAATGGGTAGTTTGGCTCTTAAACAAGGAAGAGTAGTTCCTGCAATGTTAGCTTTACAGTTTTTCTTAATTTGCGAAAACAGAAGTGAGCGCGCTCAAACTATAGTTAATTCTCTTGAGTCTATTGCTAAAGTTGAGTTGGGTGACGAAAAAATTATTGAGATAGATCAAATTAAACCTGAAAATGATTTTAGTGATTTAGAAAGTATTGTAAGATCTAAAACGGCTTTATCATCAAAGTATAAAGCTAAAACAGCCTTAACATATGATGTTGCAAAACAAATGCAATTAATTTGTGAAAACATTGGTAAGTATAAAGATGTAACAGGTTTTTATAATTCATTTTATGGTAAATTTTTTAGTGAAGTTTGGAATAATAAATATTTTGAACCGTATTTATACAATTCATTTGCTGGCATTGGTAATGAAGACATTAATAAGTGGATTTCAAAAAACGAAAAAGATCTTGATAAGTTCAGAAATTGGGGATATGATTACATCTGTGTAAACTATGCTTCATATAATGAAAATTTAAATGGAACAAATAAGGTCGTACCACATTGGTTCAGCCGTAATAAATTATTTGCATGTGGTGCAAAAAATGCAGCTGGCAATAACGAAGGCTACTGGAATTATTATTATGATAATGGTATCAGAAAATCTGAAGGAGCTTTTGTAGATGGGAAAAAAGAAGGTGTTTGGAAATACTATTTCGAAAATTCTAACATAGAAAACGAAGTAACCTATAGTAAAGGAAAAGAAACACATTATAAAGAGTTTTTTGAAAACACAAATCCTAGAGCAGATTATGAATTAAAAAATAATTCGATTGATGGGAAAGTGGTTATTTATTACTCTAATGGTAAACCTCTTTCTAATTATGATTATGTAGCTGGAAAAATATCTGGTACCGAAGATCGTTTTTATAAAAATGGAGCTAAGCAATACAGTATTAAAAACAATGATAAGAAATTAGAAGGAGATTTAATTGAGTATTATGATAACGGTAAGATAAAACAAAAATGCAAGTTTGTGAATGGTAATAGAGAAGGAATGTCTACGATGTATCACAACAATACTAAAAATTCAATTAAAAACGAAGGTAGTTATGTGGATGGAGAACCAGAAGGATTATGGAAAATCTATCATCCAAACGGAAAGCTTTCTGAAGAAGGCATGTATAAAAATGGTAAAGTCGATGGTTTATGGAAAACCTACAACGAGAGTGGAGTGTTAACAGAAGAAGAAAATTTTTCTGGAGGGAAGTTTGATGGATTATCTAAATACTACACTAAAGAAGGAAAATTATGGGAAGAGTTAACGTATAAAAAAGGAAAGATCCAAGAGATTAAAAGTTATAAAGAAACAGGAGAGTTATTGGGTTCTCATAAATTATCAGGTAAATCAAACATTTTAAATTTATACTACCCAAATGGTGTAAAACGTAAAGAAGGATTGTATAAAAATGGAGAAATGGATGGTGTTTGGAAATCATACAATTCATTTGGTGTATTAACTACTGAAGAAAATTATAACGAAGGCGTTTTAGATGGTTCTTATAAAACATATTTTTCAAACGGAAAAGTAAAAACAGAAACTTTCTATAAGAACGGAGATGAAAATTCATATTTCAAAATGTATTACATTAATGGACAATTAAAAAGAGAAGGCTATATTTCTCATGGAAATGCAGTAGATACTTGGAAATACTATTATATTGATGGCACATTACAATACACTAAATACTTTAATGATGGAGAAGTTGAAGGATGGACAGAATCTTATGATATAAAAGGAAAATTATCTACTGAAGATTATTACCGCTTAACATGTTTAACAAAAGTAATTTATCATGATACAGCAGGAAGAATTAAACAAAATGTTGATTTGCCAGGCGGAAATGGGACAATTGAAGAAAAACATTATAATGGAAAAACTTTATTCCATAAAGAATTTGAATTCGATTTCCCTAAAGGTAAATCATATGTTTATTACCCTGATGGAACTGTAAGTTCTGTTAAAGAATATGAAAATGGTAAAGCTGTTGGAATTCAGAAACAATATGATGTGTTTGGAAAAATAAGTATGGAGACACCATATTTTAACGATATGCAAAATGGTAAAAAAATAAAGTATCACTACAACGGCAAAATGGCTTCAGAATATGACGTAGTTGATGATGAGACTAATGGTAATGGTAAAATATACTACGAGAACGGTAAAGTACAACGTACAATTAGTTACAATATGGGTATTGCAGATGGTGATTCATACGTATACGATGAATTAGGAGAGTTAATTTATGTGAGAAGATATGATGATGATTTGTTAGTAGGTTATACATTTAATAACGCAAAAGGAGAGTTACAAGAGTTTAAAAAAATTGGAGCTGGTGATTTTAAAGTTTCTTGTACTTATGCAAACGGTAACAAATCAATCGAAGCTAATTATACTAATGGAGATTTAAATGGACCAAGAACTACTTATTGTTCTAATGGTAATGTAGCCGAAACAGAAAGCTATTACTACGATTTACAACATGGACCTACAAAAAGTTTCTATCCTAATGGAACTGTAAAAAGTATAGAGAATTATTTTTATGGAGAAGAGCATGGTAATTTTAAGTTTTATTACGAAAACGGTAAACTACGTGCTGAAGAAAACTATTTATATGGTACACAGCATGGCGAGTCTAAATACTACAGTGAGACTGGCGCTTTACTTAAAACAGTTTACTATTATGATGGTGTAGCAATTTCTTCAAAATAATGAAAACCGTACTATATAGTTTATTTTTATCAATAATCCTGTGCTTAAAAATGTCAGCACAGGTTTATGATTTGGAACGTTTAAATAAATTGTATCCTAATGAGCCAGTTGTTTATACATTAAAAGAAGAAAGTGCAGAAATAACGAATAATAAAGGAGAGCTTTCAGTTACTAAGCATGTTAAAGAACAGTATTTAATTTTAAATGACAAAGGAAAGTCTTATCGCTTAAAATCAATATATACTAATTCTTTTGTTGAGATTAAAAACATAAAGGCTACAAATCTTGTCCCTAAAGGAAATAAATACGACAAAATTGCTGTAGATGATATTAAAGTAAAAGATTCTGGTGATGATGGAACATTTTATAACGATTTAAAAAGTATTAATATAACTTATCCAAATTCTAGCCCTGGTTGTATTATTGATATCGAGTATGATGAGATATATAATGAGCCACGTTTCTTTGGATCATTTTACATAACAGAAGGTTATCCTGTTCTTAAATTTGATTTTAAAGTTAAATGTTCTAATACAGTTAATTTAAATATCAGAGGTTTTAACGTTGATAAACTAAATATCAAGACAACAGAAAAATTAACTAAAACTGATAAAATACAAACCTGGTCGGTTGATTCTGTTATGCCTATCGTTCGTGAACCAAATTCGCCAAGCTACAGATACTTAATGGCATATTACTTAGTGAGCATTAAAGATTATGTGAAAGATGGAGCGACTGTTCCTTTGGTTGGCTCGGTTGATAATTTGTACAAATGGTATTTACATTTAGTTAAAAATTTAAACAAAACGCCATCTCCACATATTCAACAAATAACAGATAGCTTAGTTCAAAATTGTAAAACAGACGAAGAAAAATTAAAAAAAATATATTACTGGGTTCAAGATAAAATCGCCTACATCGCTTATGAAGATGGGTTAGGAGGTTATATCCCTCGTGAATCGGATATTATTTGTAAACGACGTTTTGGAGATTGTAAAGACATGGCAAGTATATTAACTTCCATGGGTAAAGCTGCTAATTTGCCAATTTATTTAACTTGGATTGGTTCAAGAGAAATACCATATCAGTTTTCGGAAATGCCAGCACCTATGGCAGCAAATCATATGATTGCAGCTTATGTTACTAAAGACACCTGTCTTTTTTTAGATGCAACTGGAAAGTTCCAAGATTTAGGAACTCACACGGCATTTATTCAAGATAAAGAAGCTATTATAGGCAAATCCGAAACAGAATATATTCTTAAGAAAGTGCCAGTTATTCCTAGCTCAGTAAATTATTTAAAAGATAGTTTGTCTATAAAAATAAAAAACAACAATATTATTTTAGGGAAAGGTTATTTATCAGCTAGTGGATACTTTAAAATCACCTTACAACAAAAATTAACTGGCAAATCATATACTGAGCAATATGACTATTTAAGCTCGTTTTGCGAAAAGGGACATAATAAGTTTAAGTTAGATACTTTTATAATTGTTCAAAACACAAGAGACAAGGAATTTAAAGTGTACTATGAATTTGAATTAAAAAGTTATATCACCGAATTACAAACGGAGCTTTTCTTAAATATGAATTTCGATAAAAATTATATGTCTGAATATGCTATAAAAGACAGAGTATATCCTATTGAATTTAAATGCACATTTAACAGGCAGCTTATCGTAAATTTAGAAACAGATGAAAAGCAAACTGTGAAATTTGTTCCGCAAAATATAACATATAGTAAGGATTACTTTAAATATAACGCTGAATATGTTTCAGACAAAACTCATACGATGTTTAGAAGTAGTATTAGTGTAAATGATCATTTTATTGAAAAAGCTCAGTTTCAAATTTGGGATGAATTTTTGAATGAAATCAATAAAAACAATAATAAATCAATTGTATTAAAAAAATTATGAAATCTGTTTTAAAATCAAATGCAATTAATATTTCAATATTAATTTTATCCTTGCTGTCTGGAAAAAGTATAGCACAAAATTATTTTTATAAAACTTTTGCATGGGAAAAACAACCAACACTGTATAAACCAACAGAGTTAGAAAAAAAATCAGAGTTAGTTTTAGTAAAAGATTTTACTGTTCTTGAATCTGCTTATGATAAAGATGGTCAGGCTGTGATTTATGAAACTCACCATAGAATTTATCATATCAACACGCAAAAAGGTATTGAGGAAGTTAATAAGGTATATGTTTCTACAGATCAAGTAAATGAGGAGCTTGAATTAAAAGCAAGATGTATTACAGCGGCTAATAAAGTAATTCCATTTAATGCTGATAATGTAAAAAAAGTTGATAACCTTGATAATGGAGGGCCTTATACTATTTTTTCAATAGATGGAGTGGATGTGGGTTGTGATGTGGAATATTACTATACAAATAAAAGAAGTTTTTTTCCTTATGCTCTATATAGAGTAAATAATACATTACCTATTACATCATATCAATTTACTTTAATAAGTCCAAAAAATTTAGTTTATGAATCTAAATGTTATAATGGATTAAGTCCCTTTGTAAAAGACACTACTGAAAAAGAAAAAAATATTCTAAGATTAGTGCATAATAATTTACAAGAAGTAGAAGAGGAAAAATACTCAAGTACAAAAGCAAATAGACCAGCTTTTTCAATTCAATTAGCATACAATACAGATAAAAGTAATGCTAAATTTTATACATGGGAAACGATTGCAAAAGGTTATTATAACTCATTATTTGTTATCGAAAAAGACGAACAAAAAATTATCGAGAAATTTTTAGATAAAAACAAAATTGCTAAGGCGTCAACTCCCGAAGCAAAAATTATTTTACTAGAAAACACAGTAAAACTACAATATAATGTAAGCGCATCAAATGGAAGTTTGCCATTAAATAAAGCGTTAGAAGTTAGAAATTTAGATGAGGTAGCTGCGATGAAAATTTATATACATGCATTTAATGTTTATAAAATACCATTTGAATTAGTAATTACTTCAGATAGAATGAATAAAAGATTTGATGGAAAAAATCCTTCTCAATCTTTTTTAGATGATATTTTATTTTATTTCCCTGAACTAAGTAAATATACATCACCGTTAGAAATATTAAGTAGATTAGATTATCCTAATCCTAACAATGCGGCTAATGATGGGTTGTTTATTAAAGAAATTGTTTTAGGAGATGTAGGAATGCCTTCTTCAAAAATAAAATACATTGCACCTACAGATTACACTAAATCATATCATAACTTAAATATTAAAACTAAAATTAATCCAAATACGTTAACAGCTTCATTAGATGTTGAGCAAAATTTAATGGGGTATTCTGCTTATTATACCCAACCTATTTATGAGTTACTAAACGATGAGCAAAAGAAAGATGTTAATAAGGGGTATTATACCATTGACAAACCAGATGCTGTTAAAAATTTAGTTGTTTCAAACACAGATAAAGAATCGATTTTAGTAAAACCTATGAAAATTAATTATACACAAGATTTAACAGATATTGTAGAAAGTGCAGGAGATAAATTTGTATTTAAAATTGGAGAACTAATTGGAATGCAAAGTGAATTATATCAAGAGAAAAAAAGAGTTTCTGATGGAGATATATATTACGCGCATCATTTTAAACGTACTCTAGAAATCGAAATTCCAGACGGATATAAAATAGATAATTTGGACGATTTAAAAATGAATAAAACATGTACAATTGATGGAAAAGATGCGGCTCAATTTAAAAGTGAGTATGTGCTTGATGGCAAGAAACTGATTGTTACAGTTTACGAAGATTATAGAGCTATTAAGTATCCTTTGGCTAATTTTGAGGAGTTTAAAGCAGTAATTAATGCTGCAGCAGATTTCAATAAAAAATCATTAGTGTTTAGTAAAAACTAACCATTTATATCAGTACTTCATATTTTAAAACTTTTCAGGCTATGAAACGTATTTTAGTTATTCTATTTTGGGTTTTAACATCCAATATCTTTTCTCAAACAAACTTTATCAAGTATTCTGAGGAAGCATATTATCACTATCAACAAAACGATTTAATAAATGCGATTAAGAAATACAGTAAAGCCCTTGAATATAAATCAGAAGCAGCGAATGGCTATAAAATAGCTGATATCTATTTGAATAGAGGTTTATGTAGACAATTACTTCAAAGTTATCAAGGAGCTATTGCTGATTTTGACGAAGCTTTAGCAATTAAACCTGAGTACGTGAAAATTTATCAAGCTAAAACATCAGCATATATTTATGCAAAACAATATCAAGAAGCATTAAAATGTGCAAATAAAGGTTTAGAAATAAAACCAAATGATGGCGAATTGATTGGTAAAAAGGCTGAGACATTAAGCAAAATGAAGAAATATGATGATGCCATTAGTACATTAAAATTATTACTAGAAGATAATCCTAGAAATAAAAAAGCAATGAAATTTATCGCACATAATTATCAAATGAAAAAAAATTGGGATAGTGCACTTAAGTTTTTTTCTGAAGCAATTGTTTTAGATCCTTTAGATTATGCTTCATTTTATGATAGAGGAATTGCTTATGCAGAAACAAAAGATACAACCAGTGCATTAAAAGATATAAAGCACGCTATGACACTTGATACTACTGAAAAATGGGTTGGGTATAATAATATTGCTTATTTCATCAAATTGGAGCAAAAAGATTATAATGGCGCAATAGACATGTTTAATACCGCAATTAAATTAAATCCAGAATTTCCCTATGCATATAGTAATAGGGGCTTTGCAAAACTACAGCTAGGAGATATAAAAGGAGCATATCAAGATGTTAGAAAATCATTGCAAATGGATAGTAAAAACTCTTATGCTTATAAAAACTTAGCACTCATTTATTTAAAAGATGGTAAAAAATCTGATGCTTGTTATAATCTTAAAAAAGCTCTAGAGTTAGGTTATACCGAAGAGTATGACAATGAGGTAGAAGATTTAATAAAAGAACACTGTAAATGATTTTCATGTAACGTTTTAATGTGTTAGGTATTATACTTAATATGAAAACCTACTTATTTTTACCACTCGTTATAGTCTTGAATTTTAATATTAAAGCTCAGGATAAAACTAATGTGTATAAAAAAGCGGATAGTATTGCGTTAAATTTTCAACGTAACAAATATTATTTCTATTCCGAAACAGCTCAAGAATTGGCCGAATCGCTCACTACGGATAAAGAAAAATGCAGAGCAATTTTTAGATGGATTTCAAATAATATTAAATACGATTACGATGTATTAAATGATTATAAAAGAGATCGGGTAGATCCTTTGGTGGTGTATAAAACTAAAAAAGCTGTTTGTGCGGGGTATGCATCTTTATTTCAAGCAATGTGCGAAGAAGCTAATATAAAATGCTTATACATCACAGGTTGGGCTTTACCATCTGAAGTTAGGCACGCATGGAATTTAGTTAAATTAGATGGTGAATGGTATGTGATGGATGTAACCTGGGCATCTGGTCATGTTAGTGGTGTGCTATCAGGTTCTAAATTCACTAAATCATTTGACGATACATGGTGGATGGCTCCATATCCATTGACTTTAAAAACACATAAATCTGATGATTCGTATTGGGTACAATATGTGGTTGGTAAAAAAGAAACTGAGGACTAATAAAATATTATAGCCGTTTATGTATTTCATAATTGATGCTATAAAAATTTGTTTATTTTAGCGTAAACTTATTTTATTATGAAAAAGATTCTTTACGTTATTATTGGTATTTGTGCCATTTATTTAATCATGTGTTTGTTTGGTCCATCAAAAATTAAAGTGGAACGTTCAATCGATATCAAAACATCTTCTGTGGAAGATTTACAACATCATTTAGCAGACTTTAAATTATTTCACGACAAATGGTCGCCTTGGACTAAAAGAGATCCAAAAATGAAAACAATTTATTCGGGTGTATGTTGCGAAACAGGAAGCAGTTACAGATGGGAAAGTGAGGTTGACAGTGTTGGAAAAGGAACTATGACATTTAATAAATTTACTACTGATAGTGTTTTAATGACTTTGAGTTTTGATGGTATGGGCGATAATGAATTATATTTTATAACTAAACCATCTAATAATGGAACTATAAATGTTTCGTGGGGCGTTATATTTGATATAGGTTTCTTTGGCCGTGCTCCAATGATATTTATTAATATGGATAAAATTATAGGAGGCGATTATGAATCTGGTTTAGCAAAACTAAAACAAGAAATTGAATCTATGTCAACTGCAGTTACTACAAGCTATCAAATTGAAGAGCTAAGCTGGGATGCTAAAACATATTATGGAGTAAAAACAAAAACTACTTTTGATAAACTTGCTCCATTTTTTGGACAATCTTACGGTAAAATTGGCGCAGCAATGAAAAAAGCTAAAGTAGAAATGATGAGTGCTCCAAGTGCAATTTATTTTAGTTATGATGAAAAAACGATGACTACTGAAGCTGCGGCAGTTATGCAAGTGCCTAATGGTACTAAACTCGATGGAGTTGAAAAATTTGATATCCCCTCAGGTAAGGTTTTAAAAATAGCATATTACGGAGCTTATGATAAATCAGCTAACGCACACTATGCGATGGATGCTTATATGAAAGATAAAAAATTAACACAATCTTTTGTATTAGAAGAATACGTAACAGATCCTATGACAGAAAAAGACACGGCTAAGTGGCTCACTAATATTTATTACTTAGTGAAATAGAAAAAATTGTTTTATTTAAAGCCTTTGCA
>JBBIUW010000002.1:0-27242 GCA_037440045.1 Sphingobacteriaceae bacterium | reverse complement strand
GTAGTATCACTAGAGAAATTTGCAATAGATATAATATTCCATTAGTAATTGATGGATGCCGCATTGCTGAGAATGCTTATTTTATTAAGCACAGAGAAGAGGGTTTTATAAACACATCGTGTGAGGATATTGCTAAACAAATGTTGCGTTTAGGGGATGCATTTATTATGAGTGCTAAAAAAGATGGAATGGTAAACATGGGAGGTTTATTAACCGTAAAAGACGAAGCTTTATCCATTAAATGTAAAAACTTATTAATTATATCAGAAGGCTTTACAACTTATGGTGGTTTATCTGGTCGTGATATGGAAGCTTTAGCAATTGGTTTGACAGAAGTTTTTGATGAAGACTATTTACATTACAGAATCAGAAGTACTGCATACTTAGGAGAAAAACTTAAAGAGAAGGGAGTTCCAGTAGTTTGGCCTATTGGCGGACATGCTGTGTATATTGATGCTAAAAAACTTTATAATCAAATTCCAATAAATCAGTATCCTGGACAAGCATTAGTTTGTGATTTGTATATCAAAGGAGGAATTCGTGCTGTTGAAATAGGTAGCTTAATGTTTGGTAAATATGACAACGATGGAAATCTTATTCCAGCAACAAACGAACTGGTAAGATTAGCAATACCAAGGAGAGTTTACACACAAAGTCACATCGACTACGTGCTAGATATCTTCAATGATATTTTAGAAATGAGAAATCAAACAAGTGGATATAAAATCACTTATGAGCCCCCATTTTTAAGACATTTTACAGCACGTTTAGAAAAAACAATTAATCTATAATAATCAAAAAATTTGAACTTATGAAAACTATTAAGCAACGCTCATGGGCTGAGCCATATAAAATGAAAATGGTAGAGCTCTTAAAAATGACAACCAAACAACAACGTGTCAAAGCTATTAAAGAAGCAGGCTTTAACACTTTTTTATTACGATCAGAAGATGTATACATAGATTTATTGACAGATAGTGGTACTAACTCTATGAGTGATAGACAGTGGAGTGCTTTTATGACAGGTGATGAAGCCTATGCAGGAAGTAAAAGTTATTATATTTTGGAAGAAACTATTCAAAAATTTTATGGATATAAATATATAGTTCCTACACATCAAGGTAGAGCAGCAGAAAATATTTTGTCTAAAATTTTAATTAAAAAAGGAGATATAATTCCTGGCAATATGTATTTTACTACTACTCGCTTACATCAAGAGTTAGCAGGAGGTATTTTTGCAGATATCATTATTGATGAAGCTCACGACCCTTTAAATGAGCACCCGTTTAAAGGAAATGTTGATATTGCTAAATTAGATAAACTGGTTAAAAAACATGGAGCTAAAAAAATACCTTATGTGAGCTTAGCTACAAATGTGAACTTGGCAGGAGGTCAACCTGTTAGTATGGCAAATTTAAAAGAATTAAGAGCTTATACAAAAAAACATGGAATACGTATTATACACGATATGACAAGAGTTGCTGAGAATGCTTACTTTATACAACAACGTGAAAAAGGGTATGATAAAAAAAGCATTAAAGACATTGTTAAGGAAATATGTTCTTATACAGATGGCGCTACTATGAGTGCAAAAAAAGATGCTTTAGTTAACATAGGAGGTTTCTTGGCTATTAATGATTGGGATGTGTTTGAAGAGGCAAGAAATTTAGTTGTTGTATATGAAGGACTTCACACATATGGTGGCTTAGCAGGAAGAGACATGGAAGCAATTGCAGTAGGAATAGTAGAAAGTTTGGATGATAATCACCAACGTGCGAGAGTAGGGCAAGTAGAATATCTCGGTCATAAAATGATGGAGTACAATATTCCTATTGTAAAACCAATTGGAGGACATGGAATATTTGTTGATGCTAAAGCATTTTTACCACATTTAACGCAAGATCAATATCCAGCTCAAACATTGGCAGCAGAGTTGTATGTTGATTCAGGAGTAAGAACAATGGAGAGAGGTATTGTTTCGGCTGGAAGAAAAGCTAATGGAGAAAATTATTATCCAAAATTAGAATTGGTTCGTTTTACTATACCTAGAAGGGTTTATACTCAGGCTCATATGGATGTTATTGCAGAATCTGCTGCAGCTGTTTATGACAGAAGAAAAGCTATTAAAGGATTAAAAATGGTTTATGAACCAAAGTATCTGAGATTCTTTCAAGCACGATTTGAAAAATTATGATATAATGAATATTTAGAGTAAGATGAAATTAAAAGCTCGGCATACCTTTTTTATTCTCAGCACACTGTTTTTGCTTTATTCCTTTAGTATTTATTTAAAGCCACTAACAATAAATGATACGAGGTATGATAAAGTAACTGCTGCTAACGGACGTTTAGTATGGCAAAAATACAATTGTCAGAGCTGTCATCAATTGTTTGGTTTAGGAGGTTATTTGGGTCCCGACTTAACAAACATGATGTCACAAAACGGGAAAGGTGAAACTTTGCTTAGGGCCATGGTTAAAACAGGAACTAAGCAAATGCCGACTTTTAATTTATCTGAAAATGAACTGCACGAATTGATGGAATTTTTAAAATCTGCAGATGTCAGTGGTAAAGCTGATCCTAGAGCATTTAAAAAAACAAATTTTGGAATGATAGAGAATTATGAGGTTAAGTAAAATAAATATTGGAAACCTTTTTTTAATTACTGCAGTTTTAATGTTAGTTCTGGGTTTAAGTTTCGGATTGCTGGCTGCATTTATTTATCTATACCCTGAATTTTTAAAAAATGAATTAGGATTTATTTCACTTAGACCTCTTCATGTTTCTTCAGCTATGTTCTGGATTATTTTGGGAGCAACAGGTTGTGTGTATAGCGGATTAAAAGGAGTCGCAAACCAAATTACCAATTTTAAAATTGCCATTGCTCAATGGATACTTTGGGTAATTGCTATTATAGGAATTTTTATTTCTTATTTCGCTCATCAGTTTGGAGGCAGAGAATATTGGGAATTCAATCCAATCTGGGCATTGCCAATAGCATTAGCATGGATTTTATTTTTAGTAAATTTTTATACTCAGGTTATTCAAGTTAGAAAATGGCCGGTATATATGTGGATGTGGCTTACTGGTTTAGTATTTTTCTTTTTCACTTTTACTGAAAATTATTTATGGCTCTTCCCTTATTTCAGAGAACATATTGTAACTGACATGACAATTCAATGGAAAGTAAATGGTTCGTTGGTTGGAGCGTGGAATCAAATGCTGTATGGAACTGCTTTTTATTTAATGGATAAAATTTCAGGCTCAAAAAAAGTAGGAAAAAATAATTTAGCATTTGCTATGTATTTTTTAGGACTTTTTAATTTAATGTTTAATTGGGGGCATCATATTTACACTTTACCTACAGAAAAATATATAAGATATGTTGGTTACATAGTAAGCATGACTGAGTGGGTCTTTTTTGCTAAAATTATATATACATGGAAAGCTAGCGTTAATACAATTCAAAAACATTATCATTATTTTCCATATAAATTTTTAATGGCAGCTGATATATGGGTATTTATTAATATGGGACAAGCTATCTTAATGTCGATTCCGACAATTAATGTTTATACTCATGGTACTCATGTTACAGTAGCTCATGCCATGGGTACAACTATTGGGATTAATACCATGATTTTATTTGCAGCTTGTTTTGAATTTTTAATACCTAATATGTATAAGGATATAAAACCTTCCAAACACTTAAATCTTATTTTTTGGTTACTACAAATTAGTTTATTGTTTTTTTGGCTGTCATTAAATGTAGCAGGAATTAAGAAGGGGATATGGCAATTAAGTCCTCAGCAGGTTAGTTACTCTAAAATGATGCAATCATTACAACCATATTTTATAGTTTTTGTTGTTGCAGGATTGGGTTTATTTATTGCCTTTTCAGCTTTATCTATTAAATTATTAAGAAATGCATCTAAAAGTATTATAAATTCTTAAAAAAAATATCATGAATAATACGGTTAATTTAAATGATTTAAAGACTGCATTTAAATACAAGAAAAATAGTGATTTGAAAATGACTTATATAATTTTTAAAACACTTCAAAAACCAAATCTACTAAAGCTTCTCAAAGCTTGTGCTAATGGAATAGTAAAATATAATTTACCATTTAAATTATTTATTAAAAAAACAATATTCAAATTATTTTGTGCAGGAGAAACAATTGATGAGGCATTTGTTTTAATTAAAAATCTAGAGAATTACAAAGTAAAATCGGTCTTGGATTATGTTTCAGAAGGAGAAAAAACTGAAAAAGCTTTTGAGTATAATACTAAAACTATTGTTTCTAATATCATTAGAGTAGGAGAGGAGTGTCCAGGGAACTTTGTAAGTGTGAAAATAACAGGATTAGAAGATCCTGATTTTTTAACAAAATGTAATGCAAGAAAATTTCCTGAAGAAGAATCTCTGAAGAAACGATTTAATATGTTACTCAAAAGAGTTGATTTAATTTGTTCTACAGCTAAAAATAAAAAAGTGATTGTTTATATTGACGCTGAGGATAGGTGTATGCAAGATATTATTGATACAATAGTAGAAAGCATGATGGAAAAACATAACAAAGAATCTGTAATTGTTTTTAATACTTTGCAAATGTATTTAAAGGATAGATTATCTTATTTAGACAATTTAATTACTTCAGCTAAACAGAAAAACTATATACCAGGCATAAAGCTTGTGAGAGGTGCTTATGTTGAAAAAGAAAGAGAGGCGGCATTAAAAGAGCATAGAGAATCTCCGGTGTTTGATACTAAAGTAGATACTGATAAGTCTTTTAATAAAGCAGTTGATATATGTTTAAGTAATCATCAATATGTGGTTACTTGTATTGCATCCCATAATTATATAAGCACACAATTGGCAATTGATTGTATTGAAAAATATAACATTACAGATATCCAGGGTAAGGTTAAATTTTCGCAATTGTACGGAATGTGCGATGGAATTACATTTAATTTGGCTGCAAATGGTTATTGCGTTTCTAAATATTTACCATATGGAGAGGTGAAAAAAGCCATTCCTTATTTGATTAGAAGATCGGAAGAAAATACTTCAATTAACGGGCAAATCAATGATGAACTTCAGAGATTGAAAACAGAAATTGATAATAGAAAAGTACGAGTATGAATATGTATATTATGCTAGCAGTTGCATGGATATTGTCATGTCTTTCAATAGGATTTTATATTAACGGGATTGGATTACAAGATAAATTACATTACAAAGTAGGCTTTTGGGCTATCGGAATAGCTTACTTTATTGGTATTTGTTTACTAATAGGGGCTATTATTTTCTGTAGTTAATTACAAAAAAATAACAGCTAACATATTTTATTTTACTTTTTAAAATGTTATTCAATTTTCCATATAGTTTTATTGCCGAACCCCAAAGAATTATCTGTGAATTTTATGTACTCTAATTGTACACCCCATAGATATCCTGGCATAGCGATACTTAAGGGGAATTTTTTTATATAAGAAAAGTTTAACCTTTTATTATTTATTTCATGCTCATCTAGCAGTTTGCCTGTAAACTGTACGCCTTTTAATTTTGTTAAATCAATGTGTTCATCGGTAATTGTACCTGCTAGATAGTTGTTTTTTTTAATAAAAGAATCATGTGATGTTCCGTATGAAGATTTAAAAATTAATATAGCTGAATCTTCTATAAAAGAATAAAAACAATTTATGCAATATGGTTGATTTAACTCGTTTATAAAACAAACAGTCGCAACTTGATTTTTACTTAAAAAATCTACTATACTTTTATTTAAAAAATGCACTGGTATTAATTATCTAAACGATGTTTTTTTCTTTTCACGGCACTTGTGTGTGTGTGTGTTTCTTCTATAGTAGTAGGTCTAAGTCCTCCTATTTCACAGGGATTTCCGTAGTCATCAATTGCTACAAATGTAAAATATGCTTCATTAATTAAATAGGCTTTTTGACTCACAACCTTTTTTGACCATGCTTGCACAAATATTTCCATAGAACTACTAAATGCCCGTGTCATTTTAGCTTTTATGGTAATTATATCTCCAACCTTTGCAGGGGTTTTAAATTTAACGCTATCAATTGAGGCAGTAACACAAATATGCTCGGCATGATTTTGAGCACAAACAGCCGAAGCAATATCCATCCATTGAACCAATTTACCACCCTGTAATATACCCATGGGATTAGTATCATTTGGGCAGACTACTTCTGTCATTATTGTTTCTGATTCTTTGGGTGTTTTTTGTTTTTTGCGTTTAGTTGTTGTCATAAAATATAAGTTATATGGATGTTTTATTTGAATAATATATATTAATTACAAAACTATGGTTTTTGTAATAATGGATTATGTATAAATGTTGTATCGGTTAATGTTTTAAGAAAAGCAACCAAATCCTGTTTTTCAGTTTGAGTTAAACCTAAACCATATATTTTACTTGGTTTGGTCATAATGGGATCAAGTGTAGCTGTATGTTTTACTCCTGAATTATAGTGCTCTACAACTTCTTCTAATGTCAGGTATCTTCCATCATGCATATATGGAGCTGTTAATTCTATATTTCTTAATGTAGGTGTTTTAAATAATCCAATATCATTATTGTTTAATGTAACATTATACCTTCCCAAATTAACACCTGAAAATATAGAATCAATTCCGTTATTGTGAAATTTATCATCTGTAAATAAGCCCAAAGAATGGCAATGAAAACAATCGCCTTTTTCTGTTGTGAAAATAACAAACCCATTCACTTGAGAGCTATTTAGATTTGCTGTATGCTGAAAAAACTTATCACATAGTGAATTGGAGGAAATCATTATTCTGAAAAACTGCGCCAATGCGTTTGCGACATCCTGTGAAGTAATTGTTTCTATTTTATAAATTTTTTTAAATTCAGTCTTATAATATGACGAATTATTTAATTTGGAAATGTTTGTTTGAAAAAAATCATCTACTTCAAATCTCATAATATCTTCCAGTGTACCACTAATTTTACCATTCCATAAAAAATGACTATTCCATGCCAAATTTATATGAGCTAAAGAGTTGGAGGAATAGGTTGAAAAAGATTCTATTGAATTGTGACAAGAAGAGCAAGATATTCCATTATTGGATAAAAGAGTATCATAATATAATTTTCTCCCTAAAGTTTTCCTTCTATTGTTAAAGGGTTATTAGATGGTATTGATAAAGTTGGAAAGTAATTGGGATAATTTACATTATAAGGAGTAAGTTCTTCGCTGACTTGAGGAGAAAGGTCTTCATTTTCGTTTTTTTTCTTACAAGCGATAAATAAAAATAAAATCGCTAGGCTAATTATTTTGTATAATTGAAAACGCATCTTTCATATTTGATTTAATTTTTAACATAGCTAAAGAATCAGACATCGTATAATTATTGTCTACATTTAAATTATACAGGTATGGTGTTGTAAACACTTCATTGATATTAAACATGAATGAATAATCATGCGAAGAGTTTAGCTGATTAAAGTATTGATTAATGAGCACATTCACGAGATTATTATTTTTTCCTAAGTGTATGGCAAATCCTTGAATAGTATTGGAGGTATCTAAATAATGCCCTTCTACTTTCATAAAATGATAGCCGCCTCCCATTGCGGTTGGCCAGGCCATGTTTAAATTATCGACAGTTGTTCCCAAACCAAAATCAACATTTCTTAAAGAATCAACACCTATTAAAAAAGCTAAGCTTGTATAATTACCCTTTGGAATTGAATCTAATTGTAATGAAGCTTTACTGCTAATACGAGGGTCAATATAAAAGACACGGTTAGACTTATAAATAAATCCGTCATTTCTTTTTAATGTAATTTCTGAAATATAAAAATTGATGTTTTGTACACTATATATATTACCGGCTGCATTTGTATTATTTAATGAGTCCCATATCACTGGGGGATTATCGCTTTTTGCAATGACTGATATATTTGCAGATGAATATATACTTGATGGAGCATCATTGCTTAAATCTATTTTTGTATCTTTTTTACAAGAAGCAAAGATGACTAATGTCGTAACTAAACAAGTAATCCGTATTTGATATAAAAAAGACATGATTAATTAGGGCAAATTGTTAAATATTCTACGCGTTAAATTAAGTTAGTTTTCATATAGTTTTTATGATTGAAAGCATAATCATTGAATTAGTAACTATGTTTTTTTAAATGACATTGCTGTTTTCGGAAAGCTTGATGTCTCAGATTTTAAAGCAATAAACAATCAACTTTACGCATTTAGATAATCTACATCATAGCGAATTTACTTATTAAAATATCGAACAAATTTTTGTTTATAACTAAATAGGATTAAATTATCCGAAATGAATATTATCGTTTATTTTTGATTAACGATATATTAATAAATTATATTATGATTTTTTCGAAAGCATGTGAATATGGAATAAGAGCTGCAATATATGTTGCCCAAAAATCAATTAATCACGAGCGTTGTAGTATGAAAGATATTTCAAAAGAGATCGATTCGCCTGAAGCATTTACAGCAAAAATTTTACAAAAATTAGTAAAAGCAGGTATTATTAAATCTGTTAAGGGAGCTACAGGTGGTTTTGAAGTTGGATTGAAAGAAATGAAAAAAATTAAACTAACAGATATTGTAATAGCCATTGATGGTGAAATAGATGAAAAAAAATGTGTTTTAGGATTAAAAAAATGTTCTGAAGATCAACCCTGTCCTGCACACAATAAATATAAGTTTATTAAGAAAGATGTATTATCAATGATTCATAATACAAGTTTATCTGAAATGTCGAATAGTGTGGATGCAGGATTGAGTTGCTTAAAAATTTGATGCAAATAAGCTTCTAAAAAGCATTTCAATTCAACAATAGTTCTTTATTTAAAAATGTAAAAACCTTTACAATGTAAGGGCTGATTTTGTTTTGCCTATTAAAAACAAAAAGATAACAAAAACTTATAATATATAACAACAATGGAAAAGTACGTCATTAAAAGAAACGGGGAATACAAACCCATGGATTTATTTAAAATCAAAGAAGCAATTATTAAAGGATTTATAAGTGAAAACTCAACTTACGACAATCAAATATTTGCTAATATTCAACTAAAGCTTGAAAGTAAAGATACTTGGAGTGTTGAAGAAATACAGGATTTAATAGAACAGGAGTT
Organism: Sphingobacteriaceae bacterium; assembly: GCA_037440045.1. Taxonomy (GTDB): domain Bacteria; phylum Bacteroidota; class Bacteroidia; order B-17B0; family Aurantibacillaceae; genus UBA4416. The sequence continues at coordinate 18,063 of JBBIUW010000002.1, read as the reverse complement.
GTATTCTAAAAATTACTTTGATGTGATGCGTTCTTTTATGTTGTATCGACATACCCGTAAGCTGCAACGTCAAACAACTACTAATATAGATAGTAATACAACCTATGTAAATAGCACGCAAACTATTGAAGAATATATCGGACAAACAGACTGGCGAATAAATGCGAATGCTAATACTTCTTATTCAAATGCTGGATTGGTAAATAATGTGGCTGGGAAAATTATTGCTAATTATTGGCTAGACAAAGTCTACACTCCTGAAGAAGGATATGCTCATCGAAATGGTGATATTCATATTCACGATTTAGATTGCTTGACAGGATATTGCGCCGGCTGGAGTTTAAGAGCCTTGTTAAATGATGGATTCAATGGAATTAGAGGACGTGTTGAAAGCAAACCTCCTTCTCATTTTAGAGAAGCTTTAGGGCAAATGGCCAATTTTTTAGGAATTTTGCAAAGCGAGTGGGCAGGTGCACAAGCCTTTAGTTCTTTTGATACTTACTTAGCGCCGTATGTATTTAAAGATAAACTATCATATCAAGAAGTCTTAAAAGCCGTAAAAAGTTTTGTATATAATCTTAATGTTCCGGCACGTTGGGGACAATCTCCATTTACAAACATTACATTAGACTGGGTTGTTCCTGCAGATTTGAAAGAACAGATTCCTACGAGAAAAGATCATCATTTATTTGAAAATGTAACGGATCAAACATTATTACTATTGGCAAGAGAGCGTGGTATAAACAATTTAATTGATTTGCGATATGAACATTTCCAAAATGAAATGAACATGATTAACAAAGCTTATTATACTGTAATGACTGAAGGAGATTCTAATGGACAGCCTTTTACGTTCCCTATTCCAACAGTAAACATTACTGAAGATTTTGATTGGTATGGTGAGAATACTGATTTGTTATTTGAGAACACCGCAAAAATTGGTTCGTCATACTTTCAAAACTTTATTGGTAGCCAGTATAAAATAGATGAGCATGGAAATAAAGTTGAAAATGAAATAGCATATAAGCCAAATGCAGTAAGAAGTATGTGTTGTCGTTTACAACTGGATTTAAGAGAACTTTTAAAACGCGGAAACGGTTTGTTTGGTAGCGCAGAAATGACTGGAAGCATTGGAGTAGTGACGATTAATATGGCTCGTTTAGGTTATTTATATAAAGGTAATGCAAGTGCTTTATACGAACGCTTAGATTTTTTATTAGAGCTATCTAAATCTACACTTGAGAAAAAAAGAGTATTTATTCAAGAGATGTATGATAGAGGTTTATATCCATATACAAAAAGGTATCTTCCTCATTTCAGAAATCATTTTTCTACAATTGGTGTTAATGGCATTAATGAAATGATTATGAATTTTACAGATAATGCAGATAACATCACTACTGAATCAGGAATAGGATTAGCATCAGAAGTGTTAGATTATATCAGATCTAAAATGCAAATGTTTCAGGAACAAACTGGAAATTTATACAATCTTGAAGCTACTCCAGCAGAAGGAACTACCTATCGTTTTGCTAAAGAAGATAAAAAGCGTTACACTGATATTATTCAGTCGGGAGTTGATGAAAATATTTATTACACTAATAGTTCTCAAATCCCTGTAAATCATACAGATGACCCTTTTGAAGCATTGTTGTTGCAAAACGAATTGCAATGTAAATATACAGGAGGAACAGTACTGCATTTATACATGAGAGAAAAAATCAGTACACCAGAAGCTTGTAGAAATTTAGTTAAAAAAGTAATATCCAATTTCAGTTTACCTTATATCACTATTACTCCTGTATTCAGTGTTTGCCCTGTACACGGTTATTTATCAGGAGAACATGAGTATTGTCCAAAATGTGACAACGAAATTTTAGAAAAATTAACCCTTAATTCTATACCATATGAACACACAAACCAACCAACAACTGTTACTAGAACATAACGAAAAAAGAACCAAATGCCTTGTGTATACCCGTGTTATGGGTTATCATAGGCCAGTAGAAAGTTTTAATATTGGAAAAAAAGGAGAACATAGACAGCGAAAACATTTCACGGAATTTAAATGTTGTTAAGCCCATTTACAATATTACTCCTTTTACGTTGCTAGATTATCCTGATAAAACAGCCTGCATTCTTTGGTTTGCAGGCTGTAATATGAGGTGTGTGTATTGTTATAATCCAGAAATTGTATTTGGAAAAGGAAAAATTTCTTTTGATGAAGTATTGAACTTCTTAAAATCAAGAAAATTATTATTAGATGGAGTAGTATTAAGCGGCGGGGAATGTACTATTCATAAAAACATAAAATCACTACTACAGGAAATTAAAAAATTAGGATTTTTAGTGAAAATTGACACGAATGGAAGTTGTCCAGAGAGACTAATTGATTTAATGAATGAAAATTTAGTTGATTATGTAGCTTTAGATTTTAAGTCAACTAAAGAAAAATACAAATCTATCACACAATCTGCTCTTTTTACTGAGTTTGAGAGTACATTAAATTATTTAATAAAAGTAAATTTTCCATTTGAGGTTAGAACAACTTTACATTCGGAACTACTTAACGAAAGAGATATTCAAGAAATGGTTAATGTCCTAGAGAATCAAGGTTATACTGGAAAATATTTTTTACAGTACAATGTAAATGATACTGAGACCATTGGAAATTTATATAATTCAAAAAATAACTTTTTGAATATAGCTCTTATTAAAACTTCATTAGAAATCATTATAAGAAATTAAGATGCGTTATACTGCCTATAAAAAGTACGCTTATTATTTTCAAAAATTTGCAACTACTAAAAAAATGCAAAATCTCATGTTAAATAAATATGAGCAATATTTAAAGAAAACTACTTTAAAAAGTTTGCCATACAAAATAACAATAGATCCTTCTAGCTTGTGTAATCTTAGATGCCCTGCTTGTCATACAGGAACCAAACATTCGGAAATGCCTAAGCCAACTACTCTTAAATTTGAAAAATATAAAAACATTTTTAATCAAGTAAAAGATTACAGTTTTAGTATTGCTCTTTACAATTGGGGAGAACCTTTTTTAAACAAAGATATATTTGATATTATTTGTTATACTAAGGAAAATAATGTAGGTAGTACTTTACATTCCAACTTTAATGTGTTTAACGAAAGCATGGCAGAAAATCTTGTTCGATCTGGATTAACTCACATATACATGTCTATTGATGGTGCTTCTCAAGATGTTTATAGTCAATATAGGGTTAAAGGCAATTTAGATAATGTTATTAATAACATTAAAATATTAAACGAAATTAAGGCAAAACATAAATCGGTTTTTCCACTTATTACTTGGAAATATTTAACGTTCAGTCATAATGAACATCAAATTTCGAAAGCACAAACATTAGCTAAATCGCTTAATGTTCAAAATTATGAAGTATTTAAAGCCAACCCAAAACTAAAAGATATATATGATGATGCAGATGAGTATAGAAATAATGAAGAAAAACTAAAATCTTTAAAATTTCAATGTAATAGTTTACGGCAAAGCTTATATATTTCTTCTAATGGTTTGGTTTTTCCGTGTTCTTTAGCTTTTAGAGAAAAGGAGTCTTTTGGAAATCTTTTAAATGAAGATTTACAAAAAATATGGAATAATTCACAATATCAAAGTGCTAGAAAACTATTTTCAAAAGAACCTCAAATAGATGAAATCCCTTATCCCTGCAAAGGATGTAAGTATTTTGTAAAAGTAAGTTCCTGTTTATAAAATGATTATATTCATGTGTAAAATATGATTATAATCACATTATTTAAAAGATAAGCTATTTACTTTTGTTTTTGTAAAATTGTCGTGTGAAACTTTCTGTAATCATAATTATTATAATAGGTCTTTTAAGTTCTTCGTTTGGTAAGTTTCTTATTTATACTAATTACTTATTAAATAAGGAGCAGATTACGCTTAAATATTGCGAGAATAAAACAAAACCCTCTTTAAAATGTAATGGTAAATGCCACTTAAAAAAACAACTTAAAGAACAGGAGAAAAAGGAAAATCAATCAAAAAGTAATATTAAGGATAACAATGAAATACAACTGTTTTCAAACAGCTCTGATTTAAAACTTCTTACACCTTTTATATCAAAAGTGCCCCTAAACATTTTTTATATCGATAACAAATTACACGATTTGTCATCATCTGTTTTTCATCCCCCAACCTGTTAAATAACTTGTTAAAACATCATTTGGCTTATTATAAGAATAATAAGCTGATATATTATTAGGCTATAATTAATTAGTCTATTAAATATCAAATTTTATTTACAATTTATTTAACCTAATTATGAAAAAAATTAATAATGTATTGCTATTATTAGCAGTTACTTTAATCTCTTTTTCCTGTAAAAAGAATAATCAAATAGAACCTGAAAATTCTACAAATAATACTAATACTTCAACAACAAATCTTATTAAAATAGGAGAAACTTATATTCTTGGTGCAAAAGCAAAAGCTGTTGTATACTCAGCTAAAGCATTTGAAACTGGATATAATGAAGTTTATGTTTCATTGTTTGATTCTGTTGATGGAACTCCATTAAATGCAGGACATTTTGATATAATACCTATAATGAATACGGGTTCAATGCTTCATAGTTGTCCTGTTGAAAACACTGAAGATACAACTGCAACTAACGGGTATTTTAAATCAGCTGTTGTTTTTTCTATGCCAGGAACTTCTTCTGAATGGTCTTTGAAATTAACATTTCATAATCATAAAAATGGTTTTGAAGGAGAGGGCTCACTTGGTGTAAGTGTTATAGCAAGTACTCCTTCAAAATTTAAAAGTGTAATATTATCATTAGATAGTAATAAATCTGTTTTTATTTCTTTGGTTCAGCCAAAAAATCCGCAGGTTGGAGTTAATGATTTTGAAATCACTTTGCATCAAAAAACATCTATGATGAGTTTTCCTTCTATTAATAATTATTCTGTTGAAATAGTTCCTGAAATGCCGAGTATGGGGCACGGATCTCCAAATAATATAAATCCTATTAATATAGGCAATGGTCATTATGTTGGGAAAGTTAATTTCACTATGACTGGTTTGTGGTATGTGCATTTAAATATTTATAAAAATGACTCTCTAATCAGTAATGACCAATTTTTTGAAATGACTTTACAATAATGTTTAAGGTAATTATAGGCAGTGTGTTGTGTTGTTTAGTTGCACAGAATCTTTGGGGACAAACTATCTCCAAGGATTCTTCTGCTAAAACAATTACATTGGATGAAGTTTTTGTTTGTGATTTGGGTGATGAGAAAAACCAATCATTTGATTTTTATAAAAACAATAAGTTGGCAAGCACCGAAGATATTTTATCAAGAATGCAAGGTGTTAACCTCATTAAAAGGGGAGCTTATGGCTTGGAACCAACTTTAAGAAATTATAGTACTGGACAAACTAATTTAACCATTGATGGGATGAGGATTTATGGTGCTTGTACTGATAAGATGGACCCTGTTTCTATTTATGTTGAACCAACAAATTTATCATCTATTCAAGTTGCGCATGGAGCATCTGGGGCAATGAATGGAAGTACGATAGGCGGACAAATTAATATGCAGTTAAAAGAGCCAGCATTTAATTGCCATTCTAAAATCAACGGACAAGTTTCACAAACATTTTTAACTGTTAATAATGCATACTATGCTTCCGCTGCTATACAACAATCAGTAAAAAAAATCGCGTATAGAGTTAATGGAACATATCGTAAGGCAGGAAATTATAAATCTGGAGGAAATTTAATAGTTCCTTATTCAGGTTTTGAGAAATATAATTTAGGTGCAACCGTTATGTTAAAACTATCTGAAATGCAGGTGGTAAAGCTGGATTATTTAGGTGATTGGGGTAAGAATATAGGCTACCCAGCCTTACCAATGGATGTTGGTACTGCTAATGCACAAATATTTTCTATTACTCATAGAACAGAAATAAAAAATAAGTTTCTTACTAATAATGAATTTAAAGTCTATTATAATGAAATTACACATCAAATGGATGATACACACCGTAGCGATGTGCCAATGCATATGGATATGCCTGGTTGGACAAAAACAACAGGTTTTTATAATGAACTAACCGCAGCAGATAAACTTAAGATCCGAATTGATTATCATAATGTATATGCCAGAGCTGATATGATTATGTATCCTGTAGGAGAGCCCATTATGTATATGCAAACACTGCCAGAAAATAATTTAAACGATATTGGTATTTCGTTGAAATATAAGTTTGATTTTAAATATGCACAACAACTCACTCTAAATGGGAGGGCAGATTATTTTTCACAATCAGCAGTAAGAGGGGCCGGATACAGACAATGGAAAGTGTTTAATACAAATATTGCAAAAGAACTAAATGATGTTTTAAAAAATGGAAGTATTTCATATTCTAAGTTATTTAAAGAAAAATTTCTTACTCAATTAACCATTGGATATGGTGAAAGACTTCCGACAAGTAATGAACGTTATGGGTATTATTTATTTAATCGACAAGATCAATACGACTATGTGGGAAATGTTTTACTAAAGCCTGAGCAATCTTACCAGTGTGAACTATTCTTTAAACAATCTCTTAAAAAAGTTGACTATTCATTCAATTTATTTTACCATCATATTAGCAATTATATTTACTCGTATAAGCTTGATGGTTTAAGTCAAATGACTATAGGTGCTTATGGCTTGAAAACATATAAAAATATTGTTTTTGCTATTTCTCGAGGTTTTGAATTTAATTTGAAAGCACAAATTTTTAATAGTTTGTCGTACATCAGCAGTGTTAAATATGTATATACAGAAACATATAATGGACAACCCCTTCCTTTAATACCTCCACTTAAATTACAACATGCCCTACGTTATAATTACAAATTATTTCAGTTTCAGCTAGAGCATGATTATGGTATGGCGCAAAATAGAATAAATGTTGATTATGGTGATAAAAAAACACCAGAATTTCATCTGTTTAATTTAAGAGCTTCAAAAAATTTTAGGATTAAATCTACGGTACTTCAAGTGTCATTAGCGTGTGAAAATGTTTTTGATTTAAAATACAGAGAGCATCTAGACATAGGACAGGTTCCTAGATTTGGGAGAAATTTTCTGATAAACCTAAACATTTTGTTTTAGGATTGTATATGGATTGTATTATGTAGAGGTAGTCTCACTTTTTCTTTGCGAGTAAACAATCATTATGCTTCCCGTCAGTAAAACTAGAGCTATTAAGAAAAGAATTTCATTAATATATTTAATAGGAAAATAACTAAACGAAGCAATTCCCTGTATTGCTAATATTAATTCATTTAAAAAAACACCAACCATAAATATATATATGGCTTTAGTTGTGTTTTTTGTTATAAGAATAAGTTCGTTTATGTAAAAATATCCTATTAAGAAAATAGAAATAACAGCAAGTAACACTAAATGTAAGTAGGCTATAACTACGGGTCTAAACCCAAATGCGAGTTTACTTAGTTGCGGGTGAGTGGATCCTAATTGAAGCAACAATTTTACTGTAAATGCAATTGCTACGAAAGAAAAGATGAATTTAGAGAATTTTGACAAATAATTATTTCCTCTTAAAGCGTTTACTATATCTTTAATAAATAAATACCATGCTATAATTTGTACAATAGCAGCCAATAATACAATCATATATAGCCAATTAGGTATTTTTGCCCATAAAACAGAAAGAAAATATGCAAAGATGCATGAGCTAAAAAATAAAATAAATATTCGTTTGTTATAAATATAATTTGGTAAAAACTTTGGTAGTTTATTTATAATTAATCCAAAACAAGAAAATGTAAAAAAACCATTGTATTGAAAGTGAAGATAAAAATAGACGGAGGCTAAATACCAATGCTCATTGAAATTTCGACTCGCCATCATATATGCTAAATAAAATGTTCCAACAGATGATATTAAATTGAAACACATAGCAGCTTTAAACCAATTTATACTTGGGTGAAATATTTCTATTTTTTTAAAATCTTTAAATAAATAATACGTTAAAAAACAACTATTTATAATTGTAAGAGTTGATAATGCAATTGAAATAAAACTATAGCCTGTAAAGAAAAATGAAATCAACATGCCATATGCACAGCCTAAATTAGTAATTAAAATAAACCAATATTGTTTATAATAGTTGCTAGTAATTGCATTGGTAACAAAATAGATCAGTAGTACATAAATAGAATGTGTTATCCAACCTGAAAAAGCAAAATGTGAATGTGCGTGAAGTATGTTTTTTTGAGTTAGGTAAGGAAAATCAAATCCTATTTTATACCTCATTAAGACTCCTAATAAGGCAATAATTACTAAGTTAACTATTGAGAATTTTATCCAGTAATTAGCGTTCAATTTCATAATTATAATATGAGCTTTCTATTAATTATTTTAACTCTTTTATTCTGTTTCATTTTATTTAATGTTCGAATAACAGTTTCTACTCTTAGGCCTGTGAAATTTGCAATTTCTTGTCTGGTATATGGGATTTCTATTTCTTCATTCTCATGACCATTTTTCTTTTTAAATGAATTCAAAAATGAAAGAATTCTTGATTCTGGTGTATTATTTATAATTTCTCTAGCTGTAATAGCCTTGCTGAAAATTCTTTTAGCAAAAAGAGATATTATTTTTTTCTGAAGAGCCGGATATTCATCCAAAAGATCTATGAATTTTTCTTTTTTAATTTTTAAAACAACCGAATCTTCTATTGCAACTGCTGTTGAAGGATATGGTTCATCTATAAAAATGGGGGGTTCTCCAAAGCTTTCACCAGCTACAAATTCTGCTTGAGTAAATTCTCTCCCATCGTAGTTTGTATTGTACATCTTTACTTTACCGGTGATAAGCTGATAAAAAAAGTGTGAAGTCTCTCCCTCGTAAAATATAAATTCCCCTTTTTTATATTTTTTCGCTATAGCTCCCCAAGTTATTAAAATATCATTTTCAATAAACATAGATATAAAAACGATATAATACGTTTCGAATGCTAAGTTATATTATTGCCATTAGCTAAAATATGATTAGAATCATAAAATTATATGATTGTTAAATAGAATTTGTTCCTATTCTTTAGCAAACTCTCTAAGTTTTTTTTCATTTTTGATCGAGATTTGCTTGCCTATCAGCTCAATAAGATCTTTTTCTACTAAATAAGAAAGAGATCTTATAACTGTTTCGTAGGTGGTGTTTGCCATATTTGCTATATCATTTCTCTTTAAAGTAAATGAAAGGAGATTACTTCTAGTACTTAAATATCCAAACACTTCAATCAATTTTATTAATACAGATGCAATTCTTTTTTTAGGGTCTAAAATGCTTAAATTCTTCATTCTATCTTCAGCTTCTCTTAATTCTATAGATAAGAAGTTTATCAGATAAATAGCCATGTCTGGATTAGCTTTTATTATTTTTATGAAAATATCAATAGGGATGAAAGTAAAAGTACAATCCTCTAAAGTTTCTGCCTTGAAATGGTATTTTTTAAAATGAATGCCTCTGTGACCTAATATGCTGTCATGGCCTGCTAAACGAATGATGTGATAATTGTTTTCCCCCATTTTCGATAATACTTTTACTTTACCTTTCTCTATCAGATAAATACCTTTTACAGGATCTCCATCATTAAAAATAGTTTGGTTAGCTTTAATTTTAATTTCTTGTTTATTTGTTTCAAAGATTATTAACCACTCTTCAGAACAGTATTTTTTAAAAATTTTACTTGAAAACATATTATTAGTTTAATTCAGTAATATAAATATATTAAATTTTTAGCGGTTATGATATTTTAGGCAGGAAAAGATGTTTTCATTAAAATTAGATGAGTTTGTAGATACAAGAAGCTTTGATAAACTGGCGGAGTTGTATGAGGTAATTAATGAAGAACGCTTAAGTGCAAAAGATACAGGCATTAATTACAGAGTAATTAATCACTGGGATGAAAAAGGCATTATACGTTTTGGAAGAGAAAATAAAGAACATAACCGCAAGTTCAGTTTTACGGATTTTGTTTGGATCAAAGTCGTAGATGAATTACGTTCGTTCGGAGTAAGCATTGAAGCTATTAAAAAAATAGCCGATGATATTTTTGAGAATGTTCCCATGAAAGAACTCTACGATAACATGGCAAAAAATATTGATGCTTTAGAAAAGTATGAAGGAGAAGATAAAGCAGAATTTATTGAGTTCTTAAAATCAGGAGGCTATAATAATGAAGACTTTAATTTAGAAGGATTCAAATTTCATTTTCTGCATATCTTAATTGCAGAAGCAGTTGCAACAAGAGAAGCTGTTTCTATTATTCAATTTAAAGATGGAGAGTGGATTCCGTTTTTAAAAGCCAACGAACATTTATACCCAAAAGAACTCCTGCATAAAATAGAATTCAGTTCTCAAATCAGAATCAACATCACCAACATTATTTATACTTACATCTTGGAAGACTACTTAGTAGAGTATTTCAGCGGTTTTTTTTTATACACTAAACAAGAAGCAAATTTATTGTACTATGTGATGGCAGGAGATTTTCAAAAGATACACGTGTTCTTTAAATCAAAGAAAGAAGAACCTGTTGAAATTGTAAAATCAAAATCAACACTTCAGGAAGTAATGCAAATCTTCTTAGCCAAAGAGTACAAGGATTTTATTCTGATAGATAAGAAAGGAAAAGAAATCCGAATCAGGCAAGATGAACCCACAACGATTATGGTGGAGAACAATCGTCCGGGTGCAAAACGCAAATACAAGTTCATTAAAGTAAAGGATCAGGAATAAGAAGGGAGGCTTATGTCGGAGAAGAAAGAGAAAATATTAAGACGAATGACCATAGCCGAACTAAGGTCATACAAAGGCTTTGAAAAATATACAGATGAAGAAGCACAAGCAACTATAAAATCATTATAGAAATTATCTATGCTATTTTATGAGTTGTACATGAAACAAAAACACAGTCAGTCAAAAATAAAACAATTGAAAGGAGGCAACCATGAAGGAGAAGAATCCATTGAACAACGAGACGCTGCTTAGAAAATTTGCTAAAGGCAAAAACACCGAAGTGAAAGACTCCAGCGTTCAGAACTGCGTCATCTATACGAGGGTAAGTTCCAAAGAGCAAATGGACACCAACCAAAGTTTAGAGTGGCAGAAAAAATACTGCGATGATTACGCAAGAAAAAATAGCCTTGTGATTAAAGACTACTTTGGTGGAACGTATGAAAGTGCCAAGAGCGATGAACGTAAGGAGTTTAATCGTATGCTCAAGTTTGTAAAAGCGAGTAAAGAAAAAATCTCCTACATCTTAGTGTATAGTTTAGACCGCTTCAGCAGAACAGGAGATAGCGCCATTTACATTGCAGGTGAGTTAAAGAAAGTAGGTGTAAATATTATGGCGGTGACTCAGCCAATAGATACCAACTCACACGCAGGAGCATTGCAACAAAACATTCAGTTCATCTTTAGTAAATACGATAACGATTTGCGCAGACAAAAAACGATTGACGGGATGCGTGAAAAATTATTACGAGGAGAATGGATTGGCAATGCGCCAACAGGTTATGAATTTGTAAAAGGTGCGCCAACGCAAACCATTATCATCAATGGTAAAGGCGAGTTAATTAAAGAAGCTTTTGAATACCGAGCAATCGGGATGACCATTGAACAAATTATTGAGCGATTAAAAGTAAGAGGACTAACAGTTCCCAAACAAACGTTGGCTGAGATTTTTAAGAATCCGTTCTATTGCGGAATGATGTCGCACAATTTACTGAACGGTGAATTAGTAAAAGGTAAGCACCCTGCTTTAATCAGCGAAGAGTTGTTTTTAAAAGCCAACGAATTAAAAACTACTGCCGGATTTAAGGTCAATAAAGCCAATGATAATCTGCCATTAAAAGTATTTGTAAAAGATGCAGACACAGGTTATCCTTATACAGGTTATTTAGTAAAAAAGAAAGGGCTTTATTATTATAAGGTAAACAAGATTGGAATAGGGATTAACCGTAGCGTAAAAATCATGCACAACAAATTCCAAGAATTCTTAAAGAAATATTCGGTAGAAGGTCTCCACATGGAGCCCTTAAAGGCACATTTGCGCTATGTATGGGATTATTGCACAGAAGCCAACACGAGCGAGAAAAAAGCCCTTTCCTTGCAAATTAATTCAATAGATGAAGAGTTCTTTACTTTAAGAAAGAACCATGCAATAGGCAAGGTAGCCTTTGATATTTATCAAGAATTTTCGGTGATTTTTACCAATCAAAAAGAGGAGTTGATGAAGACTTACGAAAAGCTCGACCAAAAATTATCGAACCCTAAAGAATTGATTGATTTTACAAGTAGGTTAGCCTGTAACCTCCCGTCAGCTTGGGCTTGTGGCGATTACTATCAAAAACAAACGTTTCAAAATATTCAGTCATCGAGCTAACCTCACAATTATCAAATGATTCAGGGGAAATAAAAAAGCCGGTCTTATCTAATTTAGAAGATAAGACCGGTCTAGTATCCAGGAGGAGACTCGAACTCCCACGCCTTTCGGCATACGCACCTCAAGCGTACTTGTATACCATTCCAACACCTGGACATTCATCCTTGTATTCCTCCCGATAGCTATCGGGACCAACACCTGGACAGGATACTTAACAGCAACAGCTGAAACAAACACAAGAGATAATAAACTTCACAAGAAAGTTTAAGGCCACAAAAATGATAATAATTTTTTATAAACCAACATTAAATCCTATTTGAATAATAGGATTTTGGTAAGGTGATAATGGCGTTTGATTTATATTATAAAATATGGCCATCATAAAATTGCCTCTTTCCGAAAATGCTTGCCTATAGCCACCTCCAAGTAAAATGTTATCAACCCAAGCTCTATCGTTCATGATAGGAGAGTTGTAATTTGGCACGCTTAATCTATCCCAACCTACTTGTGCAAATAAATTTTCAAACACAAAATATCTTGCAAAAGCATTGCCTCCATATATTGTAGAACTATATTTTTTGCCATTATAGGTTTGGCTATAATAGTTATATGTAAAGCCTAATCCAAATGATAATTCTTTTGTGACTTTGCACCCAATCAATGGAGACAGATTCACATAAGTTGTTGAGCCAAACCATGCACCCACATTACCGCCTACATACAACCGTTCTTTAAATGAATTAAAGTCTTTAGGGGCAGTTTGTAATGGGGGATGAGGCGGAGCAACAGGAGCGCTTTCTTGAGCATAAACGCGAAGGCTTATGATACTAAGAAAAATTATTTTAGTTAGCTGTCGCATTATTTTACCTCTTCGTAATCTACGTATTCAGCATCATTTGCATTAAAATGTGATTTAAGATTAATTGTTTTGTCAATCTTCACTTCACCTTCTTTTTGTTTATTGTTTTTATGACTTGAAACTGATTTTGATGTGTTTTTAAACATGTCAAAGATTTTCCAAACCAACCAAATTGCAATTATTGTCCAAACTAAGTCGCGCACAATCTATATTTTTATCTTTCACAAAATTAAGCTATTTACTTAAATCATTTTACAATTAACATAAATTGGAAAAGTATATAATTAAAAAAGCCCTTTCAGTTTGAAAGGGCTTTTTTAATGTATGTTTATTATTTTGTTTCAGTTGCATCTTCAATGCTTTCTGAGTTTTCTTCACCTTTTACTTGTGGTTTGTAAATTGGTTTATCAGATTTAGGAGCATTAGGGTCTACATAATCCCAGCTAATAATACGGAATACAGTACGACGATTTTTTTGGTGTAATGCTTCTTTTTCTTCTTTTGTTTTTGCTTTAGCAATTTGAGCATCAGTGATTAATAATTTTTTCTCACCCCAACCTTTAGATTTTAAACGCTCTAAAGGAATTTTTTTCTCTAAGTTTAAGTAGTCAACACAAGACTTAGCACGAGCTTCAGAAAGCGTTAAGTTTTTAGCATCAGAACCACGGCTATCTGTGTGAGCTTGTAACTCAATAATAATCGTAGGGTTGTCAATTAAAGTTTGGTATAAGAAATTTAATGAATCTTTTGATTCAGGTTTTAAATCTGCTTTACCTAATTCATATAATACAGCAGGGAAACGAATTTCAGCTTTAACAGGAGTTAATGCAAAATCTTTAACAAAGTCTTTTGATTCATTTTCGTCTACAGTTGTTAATTTACCCATATCCTTATTAGCTAAGAAGCCTAATTTGAATGTTTGAGAAACTGTAGATTTATCAGTTGCAACTGTTACTTCGTATGAAGTGTTTTCTTTTAATTTAAAGTTGTATTTACCATCAGCGGATGTTTTAAACTCAAACATATCACCATTTGATCCTTTTAAGTGGATTAACGCATTTGTGATAGGCTCATTGTTTTCATCACTAACAACAGTTCCAGTTAAATTGAAATTTAATGGAGGTAAGATAAAAGAGTAGATATCATCACTTCCTTTTCCACCTTCACGGTTTGAAGTGAAATAACCTTTGATTTTTTTACCTTCGAAGATGATACCGAAATCATCACCAGCTGAGTTCATTGGGTATTTTAAGTTTTCTGGAGCTTTAGTAAATTTACCATCAGCACCTTTTTCTGCTTTGAAGATATCTAAACCTCCCATACCTAAATGGTAGTTTGAAGAGAAATATAATGTTTTATCATCTTCAGCCATGTATGGGTACATTTCGTCTCCTTGAGTATTGATAGTTGGTCCTAAGTTAACTGGTTGACCCCAAGTTTTACCTTTGTCATCATAAGTACTCATCCAGATATCTTTTCCACCGTAACCTCCAGATAATTTAGAAGTAAAATATAAAACTTTACCGTTTGGAGAAATTGCAGGATGTGCAAAAGCTACTGAATCAACACAGAAAGGTAATAATTCTGGTTCTGCCCAAGATGGACCTTGTTTTTTACAAACGTATAACTGACATTTTAATTGTTTGTTTTTTCCTTCAGGACAACGAGTCATGAACATTACATCACCTTTTTTAGAAACAGCAACAGATGCCTCATTCATTTTAGATACAATAGTGCTAGCTAAAGGTGCTGGAGTACTCCATTTTCCGTTTTTATCTAATTTTGCCTCATATAAATCTGAGTGATTTTGTCCTGTAGTGATATCAATTGTTCCCGTAGCACCTTGACGAGTAGAAGTGAAGATTAAAGAATTGAATTTCTTATCAGAATAAGCTGGACTAAAATCTGACTCTTTAGAGTTGATTAAAGCCATATTCTCAACTTTTAAACGAGTTTCTGGAGTGTTTTTAGCATCTTTCCATTGTTTTGCTAATTCACAAGACTTAACGCCATTTTCTCCACGAGCATCTGAAGGCATTTCTTTTTTATAGTTGTTGTACTCTACAATTGCTTCTTCATATCTTTGTTGAGTTTTTAAAACATCTGCTAAGTTTAAAATAGCTATAGGGTCAGGGTATTTTGCCTTAATAGCTTTGCTATAATAAGTTTCAGCACCTTTTAAATCATTAATTTCTTGATATGATTGAGCTGTTCTATATAAAATTTTAGCTTTTACATCAGCCTTTTTAACCTTTGTGTAAGCTTGTTTATAAAGCTCAATCGCATTAAAATATTGGTGATTTTCATATGCTACATCAGCATCTTTTAAGTAATTTTTCTGAGCGCTTACAGAAAATACAAACGCCATAATAGCGATAGTGGTTAGTGCTAGTTTTTTTAAGTTTTTCATAGTTAATTTAAACTTTATAAGGTGCTAATATATGTATTATTTTAAAACTTCAAAAATTTATTAACAAAAAAACCCCAAATCTAATGGGGTTTTTTCGTGGTTTTATCTTAAGTAAAGCATCTCGCGGTATTTTGGTAGTGGCCACGTGGCATCATCCACAATACCTTCTAGTTTATCAACATTGTAGCGAATGGAATCAAAGTATGGTTTCACTTTTTCGCAGTACGCATGAGCTTGTTTTTTAGTAGAATCCAAGTTATTAGCCTTTTTGCGTTCTTCAGTCATTAAATAGGCTTCGTTTTTAATTAAAGTTACTCTTTCAGAAATTTCTTTAATTAGTTCCAATTGAGTTTTGGCAATTGTTTTAAATTCTGCAGGAGTTGTAATATCTTTCATCCCTTTCACCGATTCAACAAGTCCCTTTTGGTAATTTAATGCAGCCGGAATAATTTGATTATTAACCATATCCGCAATAATACGCGATTCGATTTGTATTTTTTTAGTATATGTTTCTAAACTGATTTCGTATCGAGCTTCTTGTTCTCTGTGACTTAAAATTCCTAAATTTTCAAATAAGCCTAAAGTTTTCTTAGATATCATTGCATCTAGAGCTCCAGGAGTTGTAGGAATGTTATTTAATCCACGTTTTTTAGCTTCTGCCTTCCAGGCGTCGCCATAACCATTCCCTTCAAAACGAATTTTTTTACTTTCGATAATGTATTTTTTTAATACTTGGAAAATAGCTTCATCTTTCTCTACTTTCTTATTCATTAAAGCATCCACATCTTTTTTGAAAGTCATTAATTGCTCTGCCATAATAGAGTTTAACACAGTCATTGGCCAACCACAGTTTGCAGAAGAACCAACAGCGCGGAACTCGAATTTATTACCTGTAAAGGCAAAAGGTGATGTTCTGTTTCTATCTGTATTATCTAGTAAGATATCTGGAATTTTACCAATATTTAATTTTAAAGCTGTTTTTTCTTCAGGACTCATTTTACCATTGTGAACAGCTTTTTCTAACTCATCTAAAACTTTCGATAATTGTTCTCCTAAGAAAACAGACATGATTGCTGGAGGCGCTTCGTTTGCACCTAAACGGTGATCGTTGTTAGCAGAAGCAATAGATGCACGCATTAAATCGGCATGTTCATAAACTGCTTTTACTGTATTTACGAAAAACGATAAGAACTGTAAATTTGTTTTAGGTGTTTTCCCTGGAGATAACAAGTTTTTACCAGTGTTTGTTGCTAAACTCCAGTTGTTGTGTTTTCCGCTTCCATTAACACCTGCATAAGGTTTTTCGTGTAATAACACGCGGAAGTTATGACGCATAGCAACTTTTTCCATCACGTCCATTAACAATAAGTTGTGGTCAACTGCTAAGTTGGTTTCTTCAAACACTGGTGCGCACTCAAACTGAGCTGGAGCTACCTCGTTATGACGTGTACGAACTGGAATCCCTAATAAGTGAGACTCATATTCGAAATCACGCATAAATGCAGCAACTCTCTCAGGAATAGAACCCCAGTAATGGTCTTCTAATTGTTGTCCTTTTGCTGGAGCGTGACCAAATAATGTACGACCCGTTTGTTGTAAATCGAAACGAATATTGTAAAGAGCAGAATCAATTAAGAAATACTCTTGTTCCCAACCTAAAGTTGCAATTACTTTGCTCACATTTTTGTCAAAATAGCTTTGGCAAACATCTGTAGCTGCTTTATCTAAAGCATGTAATGATTTTAATAAAGGTGTTTTAAAGTCTAATGACTCTCCTGTATAAGAAATAAAGATAGTTGGAATACACAAAGTTTCGCCCCATATAAAAGCTGGCGATGTTGGATCCCAAGCCGTGTAACCACGAGCTTCAAATGTATTACGAATACCTCCGTTAGGGAAAGAAGACGCATCTGGTTCTTGTTGAACTAATGCATTTCCACTGAAACGTTCAATAGCGCGACCACCTTCAATTGGTTCAAAAAAACCATCGTGTTTTTCGGCAGTAGCACCTGATAATGGTTGAAACCAGTGTGTGTAGTGAGTAACACCATGGCTTTGAGCCCAAGCTTTCATACAAGCAGCCACTTGATCAGCCATCTTACGTTCAACAATAGTTCCTTGATTCATTGAATTTTGGATACTATTAAAGGCTTCTTCTGAAAGAAATTCACGCATTGCGTCTAATCCAAATACTTTTGAACCATAGTATTGAGATACTTGTTGGTTTTTGTGTTTTGTGAATTCAACAGGAGTGCGTTTTACAACTTCCTGCATGGCTAAAACTCGTCTTGTGCTCATAATTTTGATTTTTATAGGGGGTAT
>JBBIUW010000001.1:0-29892 GCA_037440045.1 Sphingobacteriaceae bacterium | reverse complement strand
TGTTCAGAGGTTACTAAATTATCAGAACTATTTTCTTGATTTGTTGGAGGAGTTGTTTCTGTACTTTCTACAACTTGAACAGCATCACCAATACCATTGTTTTCTACATTTCCAGTTCCTTCAATTAAGTTACCAATATTAAACTCAATTCCACCGCCGCCGCCAGCTGTTACAGGAAATGGAGGGTTTGGTGTAATAATGATATATAAAAACAAAAATAATAAGAGCAATGCAAACACTAACAATGAAATAATTGCAGAGATTATCTTATTTTTATTTTCTTCAGCTTGTGATAAAATCATGACTATTTACCATTTGAAGGTTTAGTTGCCCAAACCATTTTGCATTTTAATTTATCTACGATAATCATTACATCTACTGCATCTTGTATGCTCAAATCTTTATCCATTTGTAATACAACAGTAGGTTCTGGATTACCATTAATTTCTGACACTAAAACAGATTCTAAAACAGAGTAATCAACTTCTTTTCCTTCTACAAAATAATGTCTGTTATTTGATACGTCTAAGTGTATTGGTTTTTTATTATTCTCAACTGGTTTTGTTGGTTTTGAACTTGGTAAGTTTACTTTAATAGCATTAGGGCTCACCATAGTTGATAATATAAGGAAGAACAACAGTAAGAAGAACATGATATCGTTTAATGACTCTGTACTTACTTCTGCGTCTCTATGTGCTTTTTTACGTAATCCCATGATTATTTAAGAGTTAAGATTTAGTGATTTAAGAATTCTTACTTCTAAAATCTGACTTTTAATTTATTTCGATGGTTCGTTTAAAATATCTAAAAAAGCAATTTGGGTTTCTTCCATCCGATGAGCTAACTTATCAATACGAGCATTTAAAAAGTGATATCCAATAAATGCAATAACACCAACCACTAAACCACCGCCAGACGTAATCATTTTTTGATATAAACCAGAAGAAATAACTTCAATTTCTACTGTTTTTGCTACCGAAATATCATAGAAAATTTTAATTACACCTATAATTGTTCCAATAAAACCAAACATTGGTGCAATACGTCCTGTAATATTTAAAATACTCATATTTTTTTCTAGGCGAGATAATTCAGCTGATCCAGCTTTATCCATAGCTTCACGAATTTCTTGCATTGGTTGCCCAATACGTGAAATTCCTTGTTCTAACATAATTGCTTCTGGTGTATTTACACTTTTACAAAGGCTACGCGCATTAGCTAAGTTCCCATTATTAATCATGTCTTTAATGCTTGCTAATAATGTGGCATTTTTTTTAGCTGCTTTTCCAATGGTTAACATTCGTTCAACCATAACATAAATAGACATTAACAGTAATATAGCCAATGGAATCATAATAACCCCACCTTTAGCTACCATACTAAATAATGAAATTTCATTTGGAGGTAGTTCTGGAGCTGTTTGAATACCCGTAACAGCAGGTTGAACAGCAGTAGCAGTATCTACAACAGCAGACGCTACTGTATTTGTTATTTGAAGAATAAATGACATCATAGAGCTTATAAGTTAATTATACGAAGTTACTTTAGAAAGAGTCGAGTAAATTAAATCATAAGCGATGTTTTAAACAGATTTGTGTTAGTATAACGATAGGAATGAGAGAAAGATACAAAAAAGATATTGTAAAGTTATTATATTGAGCTTCCTTATCGTGGATTCACTGAATTCGTAATTACGTTTCGAGAATACGCCTTTTTAGATAGCTATATATAGCAAACTTTGAATCATAAAAACCTGGTAAATTGTTAAATTTTTAACTAAAATGGCATACAATTGATTGCTATTTTGTCTCCGAGATTTTGATGTCAATTTTACAGTTACTAATTAGCTGTTTTTAGCTGTTAAATGTGTTTACTACTGCTGTATTTTTCTATTAACTTAATATTCGATTAATTTTCCCACCATTTCACTATTATTTTGTTTGATTTCCCTTTTATCTGATTGGTTATATGATGTGTTAAATTTATTTCATTCATCTGAAATACTAAACTTTCATAATTAATATTGTGAGTTGGTTCCGTTGAATGATTATTATTGTTAAGTAGGATATTCTCGCGAACGGTTCTGTAAGTATTTATTTTGTTGTTTTTCTTTTTTTTCGTGAAGTTTAACATAGTTGTGTAATTTTATTTCTACAAAGTTCTTACAAGTTTTCTCGATTATTGTTATCGAATTATTAAGCTACCATGATTTTATTTGCTTTTAGTAATTTATGCTTGATGTAAAATTATTGTTAGCATTTCTTCATAAAAATATAATCTGTTCTTAAGGTTTTTTAAAAGAGTTTAGTTTACTTTTATTAAAGTTTTAGTTTTATACTTAATAAGTGAACACCCTAAAGGAATTATTTTAAGAATAAGAGTCCTTAACCGCTTTTTAAATTTATTTAAATTTATTTAGGCAACATGAAAAATCATTTATTTAAAGTCTTACTTATCATAAGTTTTGCCTTTGCTTTTTTTGCTGCTAAATCACAAACTCTGATTATGAATGAGGTTTCTAACGGACCTTCAGGCAGCCAAGAGTACGTTGAGTTTGTTGTAGTTAGTAATACCGTTTCATATAGTTGTAGTAGTCCAACACCACCATGTATAGATATTAGAGGATGGATTTTTGATGACAATAGTGGCTATCATGGAACAAGTGGTGTTGCTGCGGGTGCAATAAGATTTTCCCAAGATCCAATGTGGTCGTGTATACCGTTAGGCACAATTATTTTAATTTATAATGATGCGGATAAAAACCCAGCAATACCTGCGACTGATGATCTTTCAATGGCAGATGGTAATTGTACTATTATTGCACCAATAAGTAACACTTCTTTATTTGAAAGAAACACCACAACTCCTGGGGCAGCAGCTTGTTCATATCCAACAACTGGCTGGGTGGCTGGCGGTAATTGGGCTTTTACTGCTTTAGCTAACTCTTCGGATTGTGCTAGGATTGTAAATCTTGCTGGGTGTGAAGTATTTTCAGTTTGTTATGGTGCAACGGATAATTTAAATACATTGATTTATTTCCCAGCATCAGGTGGAGGTACAGTATATTCATTTAATAACATTGACCCACAGCAACAAGCCAATTGGACATCAGGCAGCGCATCAACTATGCAAACACCTGGGGCTCCAAACAATGCGGCTAATGCTGCATATATTGCTCAATTTAATAACGGTTGTTTGCCTATAACACCTATTAATGTTACAGCATCTTCTACTAATGCTGGTTGTAGTTGTAATGGTTCTGCTACTGCAAATGCATCTGGTTCTATTGGTGGATACACTTATATATGGTACGATTCAAGCTTTAATCCTATTGGCCAAACAAGTGCTACTGCTACTGGATTATGCGCGGGTGTATATAACGTAATTGCTAAATCCTCTATTGGATGTACTGATACAACTTCTGTAACCATTACATCATCTACTGCTGCTTCATTAACTGTTAATTCACAAACAATTTGCGCTGGTAATACTACTATATTAACAGCTACACCATCTGCTGGAGGCGGTACATTTTTATGGAGCCCAAGTTCTCAAACATCTTCTAGCATTTCAGTTAACCCAAGTTCAACAACGATATATTCAGTAACATATAATTTAGCTGGCTGTACTTCTACAGGAAGCGTATCTGTTACTGTTATTCCTCAACCTACTGTAACAGTAAATTCAGCAACAATTTGTTCGGGTTCTTCAATTGTATTAAATGCAAGTGGTGCATCAACATATTCGTGGAGTACAGGGGCAAATACAAATTCAATAACAGTAACGCCATCTTCAAATACAATTTATACTGTAACCGGTTTAACATCAGGTTGCTCCAACACTGTAACATCAAATGTTGTTGTGATACCATTGCCTACTGTTACAGTTAATTCATCTACAATATGTTCAGGCAATTCTATTACATTAACCGCTAATGGGGCTTCTTCTTATTTATGGAATACTGGAGCTAATTCAAATACAATTGCTGTTTCGCCATCATCAAATTCAAATTACACTGTTATAGGTACATCTTCTAGTTGCAGTAATTCTGCAGTTTCAAGCATAGTAGTTAATATTTCACCTACCGTAACCGTTAACTCTTCAACTATTTGTGTAGGACAGCTAACTTCTTTGATAGCAACAGGAGCAAGTTCATACTTTTGGCATACAGGGGTTACTACTAATTCTTTAAATGTTTCTCCAATAACTACCTCAAATTATACGGTAACAGGAACTTCATCTGGTTGCACAAATAGTATTGTAACAACTGTTAGTGTTATTCCCTTGCCAACTGTTACTGTAAATTCAACAACATTATGTAGCGGCCAATCTACAACTTTAACAGCATTAGGAGCCACTAGTTATACTTGGAATTCTGGAGTAAACACAAATTCACTTATAGTTTTTCCTTCTTCGAACACAAATTATACAGTAGTAGGATCAGCATTAGGTTGTACTAATTCAGCTGTGTCAAATGTTTCAGTGGTACCTTTGCCTACAGTTACTGTTAATTCTCCTACTGTTTGTTCTGGCTCAACTGTAATATTAAATGCTAGTGGAACAAGTACATATACATGGAATAATGGTTCTTCAACTAATTCGCTTTCTGTTTCGCCTATTTCAAATACTTCCTATTCTGTAATTGGTTCGGCTTTAGGTTGTACCAATATTGCTGTTGCAAATGTTACGGTTATACCATTGCCAATTGTAACTGTAAATTCAAATACCATTTGTGCAGGTCAAACAGTAACCATTAATGCAAATGGTGCGTCATCGTATTTATGGAGTAATGGTACAAATACTAATTCTTTAATAATTTCCCCAACTTCAAACACAAGTTATACTGTAATAGGAACAACGTTAGGGTGTTCAAATACATCAATATCCAATGTTTTTGTTACTCCATTTCCCACGGTTACAGTAAATTCAAATTCAATTTGTGCTGGTCAAACGATTACATTAAATGCTGCAGGCGCTAATTCTTACATATGGAATACTGGTTCAGTCACAAATTCAATAACTGTATCTCCAAATTCTAATAGTTCATACACAGTCATAGGTTCGGCTTCGGGATGCACAAATACGGCCATTTCATCTATTTCTGTTACACCTATGCCCACAGTTACCGTAAATTCATCTACTATTTGCTCGGGAAGTTCTGCAACATTACTTGTTAGTGGTGCAGCAACATACACATGGAGTAATGGTTCTAATAATAGTTCTGTTTTAGTAAATCCGTTAACAACAACCAGTTATTCAGTTTTAGGAGAATTATCTGGTTGTGTAACTTCAGCTACTACTAATGTTGTTGTTAGTCCCAACCTTGTTTTATCTGTAAATGCTCCAACTATTTGTGCTGGACAAACTGCTACATTAACATCTGCAGGGGCGTCTACATATACATGGAGTAATGGTAGTGTAAGTAATAGTATTGTAGTCTCTCCTTTGGTCACATCTTCGTTTTCAGTTTCAGGAGTTAATGGACTTTGTTCAGGGACAACAGTTGCAACAGTTATTGTTAACCCCTTGCCAACTGTTACTGTAAATTCTAATACTATATGCTCTGGTCAAACAACTACATTAACTGCCAATGGAGCTAGTACCTATTCTTGGAGCACAGGTTTATCATCTAATTTTATGGTGGATTCTCCTTCAATAAATTCAACGTATACTGTAATTGGTTCATCTTTAGGTTGTACTGATACCGCGGTAGCGACCATATTGGTTATGCTAACGCCTACAATCTCTGTAAATTCAGCTACTATTTGTTCAGGTCAAACAGCAACATTAACGGCAAGTGGTGCCAACTCTTTTCTCTGGAACAACGGATTTACTACTAATACAATCATTGTGAATCCTAATTCAAGTTCTACATACAGTGTGTTGGGTACAAGTGGTTTATGCTCTTCTACATCAACTACAAATGTTTTAGTAAATCAATTGCCTACAATTTCTGTAAATTCATCTACAATTTGTTCTGGACAAAATGCTACTTTAACTGTTAATGGGGCTTCATCTTACGTATGGAGTACAGGTAGTACATCCAATATATTAACTACTACACCAAATAGTACAACTATTTATACAGTTGTTGGAACATCACTTAATTGTTCATCTTCAGCCACAGCGAGTGTCATTGTAAAAGCTGTTCCAAATATTTTATTTAATGCTAATAAAACAATCGGATGTGCGCCACTATGTGTTCAGTTTGCTGACTTATCAAGCGTTTCAGGAAGTACAATAACAAATTGGACATGGACGTTTAATGATGGTTATTCGTCTAATATTCAAAACCCATCTCATTGTTTTGATAATCCAGGCATGTATAATATTAGTTTTCTTGTAACTGCATCAAATGGATGTTCAAATACTTTAACTAATCCAAATATGATTCATGTTTTAGCTAATCCTATTGCTGAATTTACAACAGATGTTTTTGAAACTGATATTTTAAATCCTGTTATAAATTTTACAAATCTTTCTACGAATGCTAATGAGTATGTTTGGGGTTTTGATGGAGTGTCAACTTCAACCCTTACAAATCCTTCTCATACATATAATCATGAAGGAATTTATTCTACCACATTAACTGCAACAAATCAATTAGGTTGTAAAAGTGTTGCTATTCATGATATCATTGTTAACGGCATATTTACATTTTATGCGCCAAATACATTTACCCCAAATGATGATAATGTGAATGATGTTTTTTTACCATTAGGAGTGGGATGGGACCCCGAAAAATATCAATTAGATATTTTTGATAGATGGGGAAATAATTGTTTTAATACAAAAGAAGTTGGAAAAGGTTGGGATGGTAGAGCTAATAATGGTAGCGAAACTGCACAAATTGATACCTATACATGGAAGGTAGATTTAACAGATGTATTTGGTAAAAACCACAAGTATATTGGTAGGGTTACGATAATTAGATAAGACGATGATACAAGGCCAGATAACTTGGTTTGAAGTACCGGTTGATAATCTAGATAGAGCAATAAAGTTTTATTCGGAAGTACTTAATATAAAAATTGAAAAACATAAACTTCTAAATAATGAGTACGGAGTATTTAATAAAGAATCTAATACAACAAAAGGAGCTTTAGTAAAAAGAGATAATCACCAACCAGGAACAGGAATTATCTTATTTTTCTATGTAATAGACCTTATAAATAGTTTGAAGAAAGTAGAATTGTATGGAGGTAAAATATTGGTTGGGAAAACTTTATTAAAACAGCAAACAAGCGACGGATTTTTAGCAATAAAACAAAATTTGATTGACAACAATGTTGGCTATTATGCTGAGTTTACTGATTGCGAAGGAAATAAAATTTGTTTATATTCTAATAGTTGATATGAATTACAATAATAAAAAAGAGTCTAAATTAAATTTAAAATTTAGACTCTTCAGTTTAGAAAAGATAGTTGACCTTTTTAAAATAAATGACCTGCGTGATTTTCAAATAATACTATTCAAATTTTGTTTATTTATATTTTTTATAATTTTAGTAGTATATATTTCGTTTAAAATTAGCGCTAATTAGTAACTATTTTTTTGTTGCTTTTTTCACGGCTTTTTTTGCAACTGCTTTTTTTACAGGAACTGTTTTTTTAGGTTGTTCTTTAACTGTTTCTTTAACGGGAACTTCAATCTTTAAAGCCTTCATGATGAGTTCTTGATTGCTAATAATTGTTTTTAGCATTTCTTTATTTTCTTTTTTCATAAAATTAAAATTTAGATTATAGTAAAAGTACAAATGATAACAGTTTATAGCTATTAAATTTACTTTTTATATCACAAATTAATATTAACTTTACTTTGAAGCTTGGAATCGCTAAATTTCATGGGAAAAAATGACAAGATCTAAGTTGTTTTCTTTACAATTTAGTAGTCCATTTTTTAAAGTTTCATACATTGGTAAATTTTCCTTTTTAATTTCATTTTCTATATTTAAAATATGAGTTACAAATTCTAGTACTTCTTCTTTACTATAATAATTTATATATAACTCATCTTTTTCATATGGAGTATCAAATATTTGTCTGCTCTCAAGCATACGAGCTAAGTCAAAACTTGCTTTGTTTGCTCTAAGTAAGGTGTTTATTTGCCACCAACTTTCATCATAATTAAAAACGGCTTCATCGTTACTGAATTTTTTTCCTAAAAAACAACAAATAGTTAAAAGTGCATAGCCATAGTCATTCCAATCTCCTTCCAATCCTCTGCCATTATCTCCTTTTATAAGGCCAAATAATTTTGAGGGCTTTATGATTCTATTTTGTACGGGTACATAATTAAATATTATATCATAGAGTTCATTTTTAAAACTAAACTCTTCATCAAATTTTTTAAAGAAATTGGATTTTAATAATTGTTTGAATAGTACTTCATCTTTACTTCCAAAGATAGATTTAACAGAATCGATGTCAATTCCAATTGGGATAATATTTCTATTCATAAATTAGTTGTAGATAATCTTACTTGTGAAAGTAGTACTTTTAGTTGTTATTAATAAAGTATGCAATTAGTTCCTGTAGATGCTGTTATTGATGAAACTGTTGCTCCAGTTATATATTCGATATTCACTATTATAAATTGTTTAATAATAAAGTTGTTATGCTGCTAATAATTAATTGAATTCCAATTGATAACACAATAAAACCCATAATTTTTGACATTGACTTTAAGCCTGCTTGACCCATATATGACAAAATTTTTGGTGCAAGTTTTAAGATTATAAAAATACTAATACTTGCTAATAATATTGAAATGATAGCGTATATAGAAATAGTAAAGTTGTAATTGGTTTGAATTGATAAGTTAATTAAAAATGATATTGATCCTGGTCCAGATAATAAAGGCATTGCTAATGGTGTAAATGAAATATCTTCTTTTTGTATGGACTCAGATTGAATTTTTTTGCCAACATCTTTTTTATGTTTTGCATTTAGAAGTTGAAAGCCAGATCGACAAATGATAATACCTCCTGCTATTTTTAATGCATTAATAGAGATGCCGAAAAACTCTAACACATAATTTCCAATTAAAAATGATACAACGCAAATCACAAAAACATTTAATGTAGTTTTTAGTATTTGTTTACGAATCCAATCTTTTGGATGATTAGACGTGAGAGATAGGAAAACGGGAATAGCACCTAAAGGATTTATTAATGACACTAAAGAAACATAGTTGCTAAATAGGATAGAAAACATTTATTCGATTTTTAAAAGTTTATTACTTATTGTAATTAAAAAAATGTTTTAAGAATTATAATCCATTTAACTTATTAATCTCTGTTTGATAATCATTAATAGGAAAGTAACCATGTTTTTTTATAATCTCCTGTCCTCTTAGGGTTAATTCAGACATAATGAAATTATAAATTTGACTTCTTGGTTTACCATTAATATATTGATATAATGGTCTTGTTAACACATAATCCCCTTTTTTAACTGAACTTATTTCATATGGGGAATACGCCCGCGAACCTTTTATATAGATAGGCATAGCCCATATACTTCCGTTTGGTTTGCCATTTTCATCTATCAAGAAACCTACTCCAGCATAACCAATTCCAGCTTTATCATTTTGAACAGCTGCTACAATTTCGGCATTACCATGTAAATGTTTCATTTTAGCACTATAAGGAGCTCTTATAAATTTATCTTTTAAATATGAATAAGTTCCTGAAAGACTATCTCTTCCGTAAATAACAATAGTCATATCTGGTCCACCAACCGATTTCCAATTTGTAACTTCTCCTGAAAATATTTGCATTAATTGTTCCGTTGATAAACTGTCTACGCCTAATTGCGAGTGAGTAATAATTGCTAATGCATCTACAGAAAACATAATTGGTGTTGGATTTACGCCGTTTAGTTTTGCTCTTTCTATCTCAACAGGTTTCATTGCTCTTGATGAATTAGCAATATCTGTTTCGTTATTAATCAATGCTTCAATACCAATAGAACTTCCTCCACCAGATAAATCAATTGTTATTTCAAAATTTTCTTTCTTAAATGAACTGGCTAGATCTTTCACCATAGGTAGTTCAGTATCCGAGCCTTTTATAACGATTGTATTTCTTTTTAAAATTTCAGTTAGTTCAGGATCTTGTTTTTTTTGTTCTTGCTTACAATTTGTAAGTAAAATAGAAATGAATAAAAATACAGTTATTTGTTTCATAGATTTTGTAATTAAATTTCTACAAATATCCGTTTACAATCTTATGTAGATATGAAACTAATGTTAGGTTAATACTTATTAGATAAATTATATAATTCAATCGATAAAATTAATATTCACCGCCGATAACTCGTTTATTTAAATTGGCATTTTTAAATGTAGGAAGTCTTTTTGGTTTTTTGGTAAGCCCAATTGTATCAGTAAGAGAAAGCATGAATGATTTTATATCTTTTAATTCCTGCTTTGATAACTGCAAAGAATCAAAAGGTAAAGTTTGATGATTAATTTTTATTCCAATGCCTTGCCCACCTCCCTTATTGTAAAAATCAAGTACATCATCAAGCGTTTTGTATATGCCGTTGTGCATATAAGGAGCTGTTAAATTTATGTTTCTGATTGTGGGAGTTTTAAATGCATATTGATGAATATAAGATTTTGATACAACTATCCTACCAATATCTTTGTCAATGTTTTTACTGTTTTTATTTTCAGGTACACCAATTACCTCATATTCGGTGTCGTTATAAATAGGTGGTACTAGCCCATTAAATAAAGGAAAAAAATGACAGCTACCACACAAGGCTTTTCCTGAAAATATATTATATCCATTTATTTCATGCTGGTTTAATTGCTTGTAATCTCCTTTAAGATATTTATCAAACCTACTATTCATAGAAATGAGTGTTTTTTCATATTCAGTAATTCCTTTTAAAATACCGTAATAGGTTATAGTAGTATCTGCCGTTCCTTTGTATGATGTTTTAAATAAATACTTATATTCTTCGCTTTGATTTAGTCGATAAATCATTTCTTCAACTGACGAATTCATTTCATTTTGGTTATGCAAAACGTCATTAGCTTGTTGTTCTAACTGGCGCGCTCTTCCATCATAAAAAAAATGCTTTTGTAAAATAGTATTAAGTAGCGACGGAGTGTTTCTCTCTAAGCTCAAGTTTCTTTCGTATGCCAACCCTTTTTGTAAACTATCAGTAAATGCAATACTTGGGTTATGGCATGAAGCACAAGCTCTTTTGTTGTTCCCAGATAAAATAGGATCGAAGAATAAAAGTTCACCTAATTTTACCTGAGATGAAATTCCATTTGTATCATTCGTACTTAAAGTAAAATAATCAAGATTATAATATTCCTTTTCAAACAAATGCTCATTGTTTAATTGTATGGCGTAGTTTACTTGAGTAAATGGAAATAAATCATTACGATGTAATTTTACCAAAAGTTTATAAATTGGTTTTATATGTTGTGTGATAAAATACAATCGATTAAATGAAATGTAATCTGAATTCAACAAACAATAGCTTTCAGCTAATTTTATTTTAGATGTTAATTGCTGGTGTATAGCAAAAGGATATTTATTTGTTGGATAATTATTTTTAATATCATTAAGTACACTTTCTATACCTTCAAAAACACATTGACATTCTTTGACATTAGTTTGTGTATAAGTAGCATC
Source organism: Sphingobacteriaceae bacterium (assembly GCA_037440045.1). Lineage (GTDB taxonomy): Bacteria > Bacteroidota > Bacteroidia > B-17B0 > Aurantibacillaceae > UBA4416. The sequence goes on along the minus strand of JBBIUW010000001.1, from coordinate 18,232 downwards.
ATATCCATTTAGCGTCAAACTACTCATTCTAATAAGTTCAAATTGTATAGCTTCTATAATCTGACTGTCATTAATATTTAAATCCAACAACTTGTTTTCAAAACTAATAAAACTCGATTTTAAGAGCTGTAGTTCTGATAGTACTATTTTTGTATTGATAGTGTCATCACCAAACAATTGCTCTTCTAATACTTGGAAGCCATGAGGATCAACAATTCTATTGCCTATTTCTAAATCTGATTTTTTCACTAAAGGACCATTGATAAAATATTTTACATCAAATGGTGCACAATATTCCATGAAAAATTCGATGTGTTTGTAATTTTTTCGAGCGCTAAAATAGTTTGCCTTTAATTTTTCAAATTGTTCTTTCGTACAATCACTATCTACTAGTTGAATAGATTTATCTATGATAGTCAATAGTTGCTTTGTATTGAAATTTACATAGTCATATTTTTTAGATTCGGGCAGATTACTAAAACTACTTCTAAAAAATGAGCAGCAGATGATGATAACAATAAATGGGATAACAATTTTATGATGAGTACACGTAAAACGAAATGCCATTAATTTGATTCTTTCACAAATTTAAAGAAGAGAGGCTGATGATTAATTTCAACTGTGCCGTTATATAATCCCTGCGCTAATGAACTAATATCAATTTGTAATTGATTGTTATAGATATCACGCTCCGTAAAATTATACTCATATACATTTTGCCCAACAGTATTATTAATTATTAGTTTTCCTGTTTTTACTGATTGCCCTAAAAAACTTATTATTAAATCTTTTTGAGCTGGATTAGGAAATACATTTAAGAGTTTAACTGTAGTATTTAAACTTGTAATATTTGTTGTAAGATTTATTATTCTAGGACACAATGGAGCCATAATTCCATAAACACTTGGTCTTGGATTGCTTGACGAGTTTATGGTTCTTAAAAATCGTTCCCCTTGATTTACGTACATAGATTTTCCATAACTATAAATGCTTGAAGATTGATCTAATGTATTTACATAATACCAGTCACATTGAGTGCGTGTTGTATTTACATCTAAAATCATAAATCCATGTTGAGATAAATCAGCATATTTTATATGAGAGTTTGATGCTTGCAGGGCAGTGGCTCCTAATGGAATACTCATTCCAGGAGATGTAACACTGGGTCCAACAAATTCAACTCCAGCAGAACCAGCACCGGTTGTACCATTATACGAAGCTGTTGGTAAATCGTTAGCCCACGAAGAGTGTATGTCTCCTGTAATAGCAACTACATTGCTAATATTATGATTAAGTATATAGTTCAAAACTCTATTTCGCTCAGCGGGATAACCATCCCATTGGTCACCATTTACAGCCTGTCCAAAAACCTTTAATGGTGCAATCATAACTTGCTGAGTTAAAATTTTCCATTGTGCTGATGAGGAATCAAGCCTATTACCTAACCAAGTCAATTGGTCTGTTCCTAGTAACTGTCTTGTTGTTGAATTAACAATAGTTCCTGTAGTGCCATTTTGTTCATCGCGCCCATGCAACCTTGTATCTAACATTATAAAATCAATTAAATTTCCATAAGTTAGTTTTCTGAATATTCTGTATGGGTCAACGCTCCCTGTTTGCTGTCTGATTGGTAACCATTCAAAATAAGCTTTTTTGGCATTTGCTTTTCTAACAGAAAAAGGCCCTTCCGTAGCTTGATGATTTTCTGCACCATTCATCCATGCATCATTTGCCGTTTCGTGGTCATCCCAAATAGTTATAAATGGAAATTGTTGATGTAATTTTCTTAAGTCTTCGTCTAAATGATAAGTAGAGTAACGTTCTCTGTAATCACTTAAAGATAAAATTTCGTTAGATGGCAGCCATTGTCTGTTAGCAGTTGCATTTGGAGAATATCCTCCGGTTTCATATTCATAAATATAATCACCTAAACAAATCACAGCATCAAAATCAGCTCTATTTAATAATACTTTATAGGCATTAAAGAAACCTGCTTCTAAATTAGCGCAAGAAACAATCGCAAATCTTAGACTGTCGATATTGTTGTTTGGAGTTGTACGAGTTCTACCTCTTGGTGATTTTTTTCCATTATAGGTAAACTCATAGTAATACCATGTATTTGCATTTAGTCCTGTAACGTCGACTTTAATGGTGTAGTCTGAAAGATTACTCGTGCTTATATTACCTGATTGTACAATATTTGCCATGCCTGTGTCAGTTGCCATTTGCCATGATACAGAAATAGGAGATGAAGTAATTGTATCTGGAGTAACTCTAGTCCAAATAATTACTTTGTCAGCCATGGGGTCTCCCGAAGCTACACCATGATAAAAAGGAGCTAAACAGGGTTCTAAGGTGTTTGTTCTTAAATTTTGTGCATTTATGGTTATCGCCAAAAAAAATATTAAAACAGTGTAGCAACTGTTTTTTCTAGAAAATTTATTCAGCATATAATTTATATGTTTTTTCATAAGTATCGGTTACTATTTTTATAAAATAAATACCTCTTGATAATGTTGTAGGCACATGTAATTCATTTTTTCCTTCTTTCAATTCAAGGTGTTCATCTAATACTATTTTTCCATTTATGTCTATCAGTCTTACATTTGTTGTTATTGAATAGTTACTTTCTATGGTTAAATAGTTCGTGTTTGTTTGCAGATAACTTGGATATAATAGAAAAGGATTTGTACTATTTTCATCTATTCCAGTAGCACATACTCCGCTTAACACAACATTAATATTAAATGTATCTTTAATACATCCTGCTAAATCTGTGGCATAAATAACGGTGCTTGTAGGAGTAATTACAGTTATAGAATCTGACTGTTGAGATACTGTCGACCAAGTTACAGCATCAGGAAAAGTAGATTTTAATGTAATTTCTTGATTTGGACAAACGGTGTATGTTTTACTTCCCCCCGCATTTTTTACAATAGTAAACGAGTCAAAAATAGTTCCAGTAGATGTGATGAATTTTCCTTCTAGTTTATTGTCTTTTACATCTACAGCCATTGAACCATAAACAGTATTTATATACTTATACATAGCAGGATGTGGCCATCCCGAAGAAGGAGTAGCATCATTTTTCCCTGAACATCCACAAACAACATATACAGTCCCTTTATGAGAACTGGTTGTTTTAGTTTGTTTATTGTATGCACAACTAGTTGGATAATTGCCGGAGGTATTATCAAGTTTCATAGCCGGGGTTAATGAACTAGAGTATCCATAATGCCCATCCAATAAATATGAACGCTCGTAAACATGGCTATGACCATTTAAAACTAAATCAACTCCTTTTGCTTCCAGTATTGGAATAATATTTTGTCTAATATCAACTAACTCTCCATCCAAAAAGTTTGAATTATCTGAATTGTGACTACCTTTTGTATAAGGCGGATGGTGCCAATATGCTATAACCCACGGTTGAGTATTTGCATTTAAATCAGATTGCAACCATGTTGCCATTGCTCCATTTGCAGCCCTACTTTCGTCGTAGGACTCCAGTACAATAAAATGAATATTGCCATAATTATAAGAATAGTACTTTTCTGAACCTGATGGAACTCCTCCACATTCACCGTTTGAAGGCAATGAAAAAATATCAAGGTACGCAGGTGATGGAGAAAAAGGAATATGATTGTTATAATCATGGTTTCCTGCTGCTGGCCAAACAACCGTGTTTTTTAATTGATTTTCATAAGTATTATTTGAAAAAACATTTGATTGGTATTCGCTGTTATATCCACCATTGTAAGCATTATCACCTAACCAAATCCAACCATCAATATTTCTATTATTGTTATAAGTCAAAAATGCATTTCTTGCATTTCTTTGATTGTTGTCACCAGTACCAGCATCACCAATTACCCAAAAACGATAATTTCCTTTTTGACCATAATTAGGCATTGTTCTAAAATATACGTTAGAATCGGCAACAACTAAAGTAGCAGTAGTAGAACCAACAGAATAAAAGTATTTGGTGTAAGGTGATAATCCGGTAATTTTTATTTCGTGATTTGTTGAAGAAACTGTGTTGGTAGCAATAGAGCTTAAATTAGTTTGCACTGTACCATAGTTTACTTTTGTATTTGTTGCGCTATTGGTTTGCCATTTTATGATAATGCTATTTGGAGTAGCTTGCTGTAAATACGGTCCTCTTGTAACAGTTACTGTTTGAGCGATTAAACTGTTTATTGATATTACTAAAAAAAGGTATAAATGTTTCATACAGCTAAACTATAGCCTTTATGAAATGAACATATTAACTTATGAAGAACAAAATATTAAGCTTTGGATTTGTAATATTAACCATAGTTAAATTTTTTTATTTTTTATTTAACACAGTGTATACATGTTATTAATATGGTTTACTATTTTGTGATTGAAACTTGTTCTAACTTTTAATTTAAATAATTGAGTTGAAATAGATGTTAATTCACTTAAGGTTTTAGTAGTAATAAAACCGGACTACTCATTCATTGATGAGAAGCCCGGTCTAGTATCCCATGGGTCATATTTATCGAACTTTTTTGATGATTTTCAGGTACTTAGAAAGCTAATGAACGCGCTCCCCCTGGATACCCTAAACGTTAAAATCTCGAACAGTCTTAAAATTGTCATTTTATTGGTAATTCTAAATATTATGAATTTTTAAAAATCATAATTGTACTATATTTTTATAATATGTGTAAGAAGCTACAATTCCGTAGGTTGGAGCTAAAAACCAACGAATTAAAGAAATTAAGCGTAACAACATAAACCCCAAGCTTATTGCAAACATTTCAGACTTATTTTCCTTATAAAAGCGCTCACTTTTATTAACAGATATTCCTTTTCTTTTTAATCTATAATCTGTCATTAGAGTAAGCCTGAGTTATAAAAGATAATAAAGAATTTATTATTCCAATTACTGGAATTAAAGCAATCAGTATAATTATGATCAAAAATTCAAACTTTTTAAATGTATTAAGAATGGATAAACTTATGTCTCTCTTTAGCTCTTTTAAAAATTTATTGATGTTGAATGGATAGTTTTTTCTTCATTGAATTCTTCTGTTTTTGCTATTATAAAAGAAAAGAATAACCCCAATAATCAAAAATAGACTTTTAGTTTTTTTGAGTTTTTATAATTACAAAGTACTTCAGGTATTTGATATATATATATATATGAGATATGAAAATATAATATCATTTATAAATATGATTATAATCATATTTATAAATGATATTAATCTAGTCTATTTTATGATTTCAATCATAATTTTGACCCGACACAACAAACTAAATTTGTTAAAAAATTCTAATTATGAAAAACTTAATCATTATCTCATCATTCGCTGTTTCGGCTCTGCTAATTAGTTGTGGAGGCGAAGAAAAAAAATCTACCGAAACTCAAGCAACAACTACTCAAGAGCAACCTCAGGCTGCAGCTCCTGCTCCCGAATCATACGATCCTAAAAGAGGTGAAGGAAAATGGACAGCCGAATCATTGACACTTGGAACTAAATTAGATGAAGCAAAAGCAACTGCCGGAGAAACTACTGCGGGAGTAAAATGCGGTTCTTGTCATAAGTATACAGAAGAGAAATTAGTTGGACCAGGTTGGAAAGGTGTTACTACACGTAGAACAGGTGAATGGATTATGAACTTTATTACTAATCCAGATCCTATGATTGATAAAGATCCTGAAGCACAAGCTATGTTGGAATTATGTTTAGTTCGTATGCCAAATCAAAGTTTAACTGATGATGAAGCAAGACAACTATTAGAGTTTATGCGTAAAAATGACGGTTTAAAATAAATAATATGAAAAACAATTTGGTTACTCTAGCTGTTGGCGGTACACTTATCGCAGCAGCGTTACAATCATGCAAGCCTCAAAACACCAGTAATGTTGTTACAGGTAATGCAGCAGTTAAATCGTACGTTGCTCCGGGCAAATACGATGAAGTTTATAATTTTGTGAGTGGAGGTTTTAGTGGACAAATGAGCGTTTATGGTTTACCAAGCGGACGTTTGTTTCGTGTAATTCCAGTATTTTCGGTAGATCCTGAAAAAGGTTGGGGATATAGCGAAGAAACAAAACCTATGTTAAATACTTCGCATGGTATGGTACCTTGGGATGATTTACATCACGTTCAGTTATCAAAAACAAATGGAGATGCAGATGGTCGTTGGGTATTTGGTAATGCTAATAATACCCCTCGTGTTGCTCGAATTAGTTTAAAAACTTTTAGAACAGAAGAAATTATTGAGTTACCAAATAGTGCAGGTAATCACTCTTCCCCTTTCTTAACAGAAAATACTGAGTATGTTGTAGCGGGGACTCGTTTCAGTGTTCCTCCAGATGATGTAAATGGTGATGTGCCTATTAATACCTACAAACAAAACTTTAAAGGGTATTTAAGTTTTATTAGTGTTGGTAAAGAAGATGGTAAAATGGATATAGCATTCCAATTAGAATGCCCAGGTGTAAATTTTGACTTAAGCCGAGCAGGTAAAGGAAAATCACACGGATGGTTCTTCTTCTCTTGTTATAATACCGAACAAGCTAATACTTTATTAGAGGTTAATGCATCTCAAAAAGATAAAGATTTTATCATGGCGGTTAACTGGAAAAAAGCAGAAGAGTATATTAAAGCAGGCAAAGGAAGAAAGGTTGCTGCAAAATACGCACATAATGTTTACAGCGATGTTACTCATTCTGCAACTTCTGAAATTAGAAATGAAGTTACTGTTTTAAACGTAAAAGATTTTCCAGATGTATGTTATATGATTCCTTGCCCCAAATCTCCTCATGGTTGCGACGTTGATCCAACAGGTGAGTACATTGTAGGTAGCGGTAAATTAGCAGCATTAATTCCTGTATTTAGTTTTGATAAAATCCAAAAAGCAATTGCAGCAAAAACATTTGATGGAGCTTATGATGGGTTACCAATTATTAAATATGAGGCAGCTTTATATGGTGAAGTGAAAAAACCAGGATTAGGGCCATTGCATACAGAATTTGATGCTAAAGGAAATGCTTATACTTCATTCTTCGTTTCTTCAGAAGTTGTTAAATGGAACATTAAAGATTTAAAAGTAGTTGATCGTGTTCCTACTTTCTACTCAGTTGGTCACTTATGTGTGGTTGAAGGAGATTCTAAAAATCCTACAGGTAAGTATTTAATTGCTTACAATAAAATTACTAAAGACCGTTATTTACCAACAGGTCCAGAGTTATCTCAAAGTGCTCAATTATTTGATATCAGTGGCGATAAAATGGAAATGATTTTAGATTTCCCAACTATTGGAGAGCCTCATTATGCTCAAGCGGTGTTAGCTGAAAAGATTCAAAAAAATCAAGTTAAGATTTTCAAAATCGATGAAAACAAACATCCTTACGTAACTAAAGGTGAACCTGAATCTAAAGTAGTAAGAGAAGGGAATAAAGTACATGTGTATATGACTTGTGTTCGTTCTCACTTTGCGCCTGATAACATCGAAGGAATTAAAATGGGAGATGAAGTATACTTCCATATCACAAACTTAGAACAAGATTGGGATGTTCCGCACGGATTTGCAATTAAAGGTGCAATTAATGCAGAGTTGTTAATTATGCCAGGCGAAACTCAAACTTTAAAATGGACTCCAGATAAAGTTGGTATTTCTCCAATGTATTGTACAGACTTCTGTAGTGCATTACATCAAGAAATGCAAGGATATGTTCGCGTATCTCCTGCAGGAAGTAATGTACCATTGGTATGGAGCGTTGGTACCAACCAACCTAAGGCTGAAGAGGCTGCTGCCAAATAAAAAATGAAATTGTTAGAAGGGGAGCAGGTATTAAATAATAAAACTGCTCCCTTTTTTTATACTTAAAATTTGAAATCATGAAGAATAATATATCCATATTGTCAAGAATTTTATTGATAATATCAGCCGGTTTATTAGTCTATTCTGTATATGTTCCTATATGGCAAATTGACTTAGATGCACCACAATATCCTGAAGGACTTAATTTGAAAATTTTCGCTGATAAATTGGGTGGTGACGTTGAAATCATTAATGGATTAAATCACTACATTGGTATGAAAACACTTCATGCTAAAGACTTTGTAGAGTTTTCAATACTTACTTATATTATCTTTTTTTATGCAGTGTTAGCTTTAATAGCTGCAGTTCTTGGAAAGAAAAAAATCCTGTACACTTTATTTACACTTTTTGTTTTATTTGGGGTTATAGCAATGATTGATTTTTGGAGATGGGAATATAATTACGGACATGAATTAGACCCACATGCTGCAATTATTGTTCCTGGAATGGCTTATCAACCACCACTTATTGGATTTAAACAATTGCTTAATTTTGGTGCTTATTCTATTCCTGATTCAGGTGGTTGGATGTTTATCGGAAGTGGGGTATTGATGTTAATAGCTGTAATAAAAGAAGTAAAATTTTCAAAAAAATGAGAACATTAAAAAAATTAAACCTATTTATTAGTGCTGCTACTTTTGTTTTATTAGTTGCATGTGGCCACTCAGGGCCAGAAAAAATTAATATAAATAAGGATGATTGTGACAATTGTAAAATGTCAATTTCAGATAAACGTTTTGCATGTGAATTAGTTACCGAGAAAGGACGAGCCTATAAGTTTGATGATTTGGCTTGTATGATGAGCTATAAAAATGATAATAAAGATAAAATGTCGAATGCTCATTTTTATATCAATAATTATTTACTACCAAACGATTTATTACTTTCTGATAAATTAACGTTTGTGAAAGGAGAAAATATAAGCAGTCCTATGGGAGGCAATGTCGCAGCTTTTACAAATAAAGATAGTGCAGGCACATATTTAGTTAGATGGAATGCTGAAATAATTAGTTGGCAAATAATAAATCAATAACATGAAAGTCTGGCACTGCATATTAATTGTTTTTTTTCTTTCCTTCAGGTTAGAAGCACGGCAGCTATATGTGGGTACCGATAAAGAATTTCATTCTATAAAAAAAGCCGTTCAACAAAGTGCAGTTGGTGACAGTATAGTTGTGTTTGGAGGAATATACAAAGAAGGAAATCTCATTATTGATAAATCAATAGCCTTAATCGGAAAAAATCTTCCAATTTTAGATGGACAAAAGCAGTACGAAGTTGTATCAATAAAAGCTAATTTCGTTTTGTTTACAGGTTTTAAAGTCCAGCATTCGGGATATGCTACACTTAATGACCCAGGAGGAATAAAAATTTACGATAGTCACCATGTTTCTATATGCAATAATGTTTTGGATGATAATTTTTTTGGAATTTATTTACAGTATAGCAAACATTGTGTTATTAAAAACAATAAACTCATTGCATATGGCATTGAAGAACAACAAATAGGCAATGGAATACATTGTTGGAAAAGTGATAGTTTGCAAATAGTAGGTAATTCTATTTCCGGACACCGTGATGGTATTTATTTTGAGTTTGTGACGAATTCAATTATTTGGAGAAATATCTCAACTAACAATATCAGATACGGGTTACATTTTATGTTCTCCAACAGCGATGCGTATATTTCTAATGTTTTTAAAAGTAATGGGGCTGGTGTTGCTGTTATGTTCACTCATAAAGTAAAAATGTTTAATAACACATTTGAAGAGAATTGGGGAGATGCAGCCTATGGATTAATGCTTAAAGAAATATCAGATAGTTATATTATCGGAAATAAATTTAAAAGAAATACGTCTGGTATTTATATGGAAGGCACTAATCGAATTAAGGTTGAAAAAAATGTTTTCGAGTCTAATGGTTGGGGGATGAAGATACAGGCAAGTTGTATGGATAATGAAATTACAAAAAATAATTTTATTGGAAATACATTTGATATTAGCACAAATGGAAGTTTAGTATTAAATACTTTTAATTCTAATTATTGGGATAAGTATGAAGGATATGATTTAAATAAAGATAAGGTTGGAGACGTCCCATATCATCCATTAAGTATTTTCTCTATCATAGTTGAGAAAAACCCACCCGCTATGTTATTATTCAGAAGCTTTATGGTTACATTACTTGATAAGTCTGAGAAAATCATGCCTAGTTTAACACCAGATAATTTTATTGATAATACGCCTTTAATGCACTCACTTACTTTATGATTGAGATTAGTAATTTATATAAGAACTTCGGAAAGTTGGAAGTATTAAACAATGTGAATTTGTCGTTTAACAAAGGAGAGTGTATTGCTTTAATTGGCCCAAATGGTTGTGGAAAAACAACATTAATAAAAAGTATTTTAGGAATGGTTATTCCCACTAAAGGAACTATTAAAGTTAAAGGGGAGTTAATTTCGCAAAATTATCAGTACCGTAAACAAATTGGTTATATGCCGCAAATTGGTCGCTATCCTGATAATATGACGATTGGACAAATTATCGATATGATTAAAGATATCCGGAAATCAGATCAGGTTTTGGACGAAGAATTACTGCATCAGTATTTGTCTAGTGACATGTTTGATAAGCGTATGCGAACATTATCAGGAGGAACAACACAAAAAGTAAGTGCAACACTCGCCTTTTTATTTAATCCTGATATTTTAATTCTCGATGAGCCTACTGCAGGTCTAGATCCTTTAGCTTCCGAAATTTTAAAAGAAAAAATTATTACCGAAAAACAAAAAGGGAAACTCATTTTAATTACTTCACACTTACTGAGTGAATTAGACGATTTAATTACTCATGTTGTATTTATGCAAGAAGGACATGTTAAGTTTCATAAAACTATTTCGGATTTAAAAGAAACAACCGGAGAAGAAAAAATATCAAAAGCAATTGCAAACGTTTTAAGAAATAAAGGCAATGAATAGGATAGTAAAGTTTATAGTTTTAGATATTTTAAAAAACAAAATAGTATTGGTTTACACGCTTATTTTGGCTGTGTTAGCTTGGAGCGTATTTAGTTTAGAGGATAATAGTACTAAAGGAATTTTGACATTATTAAATGTTGTTTTATTAACTGTGCCTTTAGTATCTGTAATTTTTTCTACCATTTATTTATATAATAGTTCAGAGTTTATTGAATTGTTGCTCAGTCAGCCTATTAATAGGTCTAAAATTTGGTGGAGTTTATTTTTCGGTTTGGTAATCTCATTATTACTATCATTTTTTATTGGAGTGGGAATTCCTATTTTAATCTATGCTCCCGGAGACGTTGGCTTTATGATGTTGTTGGTTGGATTATTTATTTCAACAGTATTTGTGTCTATTGCTTTTTTAAGTTCTATTATAACACGTGATAAAGCTAAGGGAATTGGTATATCAATTATGTTGTGGTTGTTTTTTGCTTTGCTTTTTGACGGTATAGTCTTGTTTTTATTATTTCAATTAGCAGATTACCCTATTGAAAAAATGATGGTTGGAATTACAGCTCTAAATCCAATTGATTTAGCTCGCATACTAATTCTTCTGCATTTAGATGTTTCTGCTATGATGGGATATACTGGGGCTATTTTTAAAGACTTTTTTGGGACTACTCTGGGGGTGGTATTAGTGTTTATTATTTTGTTTCTGTGGATAGCAATTCCATATTGGGTGTCTCTTGTTAAATTTAAACGTAAAGATTTATAAACATGAATTTATAATTGTTTTAATAACTATAAATATCATGTTGCAATAAATTAAAAACAATAAGAATTACGCATGAAAAAAGATATTTTAAATAGAAAAGACATTGAAAAACTAGTGAATGTTTTTTACGAGAAAGTAAAGCAAGATAAAATCATTAGTCATTTTTTTTCTGATGTTGTGAAAGTTGATTGGGAGCAACATTTACCGATCATGTATCGTTTTTGGGAAAACGTGTTGTTTTATACAGGCAATTATAACGGAAATCCTATGCAGCAGCATTTAGCAATACACTCTAAACATCCTTTTACCATTAAAGATTTTACTCAATGGACAATACTGTTCAATGAAACAGTAGATGAGTTATTTGAAGGAGAAAATGCGGAATTAATTAAACAGAGAGCACAAAGTATCAGCACAATCATGCAAATTAAAATGTTTAAATAACATTTAATAAAGCCCCAACTGTTTTTTTCCATTTGGTGTAATAAAATCCCTCGTCCATTCCGGATCCCAAACTAATTCTAGTTCAAGCTCACTAGTTGGGTAATACCTATTGATGCATTCCTTTATTTGCGACATAATTAAATCTCCCATCGGACATCCTTTTGTAGATAAAGTCATGACTATGTGAATTTTATTGATTTCATTGTTATAGTTAACCTTATATATTAAGCCTAAATCTACTATATTGATTGTAACTTCAGGGTCAATAATCTCTTTTAGATTATGAAGAATATCTATTTCAATTTTATTATTTTCAGTATATAAGTTCATGTTATATGATTGTTGGTGATTTGCGTTTATGAAACACAATTTTAAACACGTTAATATTATAAAGTACTGCAGTAACAGATAAGCAGATTGCGCCTATTAGAATAGAGATCTCGTTCGAAATAACGATACCTATCAAAGTAACTAAAAAACCAGCTAAAAACAGATACAATTGCATATTTGCGATATTCTCTGAATACAGGTCTTTAGGTAAAGGTGCTTCAGAATTGCCCGAATAGTTCTGATAGTTTTTTAACCAAGAAATGAAGGCTAAATTTTTAAATGTTTGCCCTAAAATTAATAAACTTATAAATCCAAATAAGATACTAAAGGTTAAGGCAATTGATAATTGAGTTTTTAATTTTTCGTCGGTAATTATAGTTTTTAAAATTACCCATATACTTACTGGGATGATAATTAAAATAAATGAAATAAAGGTGTGTTTAAGTCCTATATCTAAAGTTCTTTTTAATCTGTTTTGATAGGCTTCTTTAATATACATCAGAAAAAACGCTAATGAAATGATGATTGGAATAATATATATAAATGATCTGTTGATGCCATTAAAAAATATACTATCTATTATAAATCCCAATAATCCAATATTTAAAAGATAATAGGCATAATTTAAACGTGTTTTATTTAGTTTCCCAGAAATCAAAAACATAGGAACCAGTCTGGAAGCGATACCGATTATTAAACATAAAAACCAACCTACAAGCCCTATATGGGCATGAATTTTCAGAAAGTATAAATGCTCTTTTGGTAAAAATGCATAACGAAAATTAAATGCTAGCAATACTCCCAAAAACACAGTCATCCAAAACCAAATAACTGAACTTATTAAAAAGTCTGATTCAATACTTTTTTCATCTGCTTTATTAGCGGTTAAATACATGTTAAGAGCAAACAAGCTAACCCCTGTAAACAATAAGGATGAAGCTACTTGCATTAAATAACCCACATTAAATTCCCAAAAACAGTAAGCTAGCATTGTTGTGCCAATCAAAATCAAGAAGTAAGAGACCTGAGCTAGTTTTAAACTAAAAAGCTTGCTGTTTGAAATAACTGGAGCTAATTGGTAAAGTGACCCAATAATAACCATACTTATCCAACCAAGTGTTGTAATATGTGTAATGGCTAATAATTTTGGATGAAAATAATGACCTATAAATGATTGATAAGAAAATAAGACTAAGCAACAAATAACCAAAAAAAGAATACTAGCTGTAATGTAATGAAACATTACAACATTAGCAGTTTTTACATCTTTTATGTTTGGCTGTATCACTATTTAAAGATATATAATTTCACATCATCTTCTTTTATTTCCTGTATATGCCATTTATAGCCCCTTTCTGCAAGCTCAGGAAATAAAAATTTAGGTACCTTTTTATGATGAACAAATAATAAATAATCGTCCTTTAATAATAATAACTCATTTAAAATAGTAGACATAGGTAATGGCATTTCTAAATTTCTTACATCTATCTCTTTAATATTTGTTTTATATTTTTTTAATAGTTCTGCAGATTCTTCTTTGCTTTTACCTTGATTTAAATCAATCGTTTTGCTTGTGCTTATTTGTTTTTTGAAATAAGTATGTACCAATTGTTTGTCTTTATAAATTGTTTGATGCGTATATCCTTTTTTTGATAAAATATTTATTAATGGAATTGGCTCAAATGTATTAATGATATTTAAAGTATATCCATCAGGAAGTTTTTCTAGCGAATCCATTATAAGATTAAATGGGTCTTTATTTTGTTTTAATATTCCTCTTACATCTAATTCCTCTACATTACCATTTTCAAAATTATTAATGAATAAAGCCTCTTCCTCTTTTTCGGAATCAAGGTTGTTAGTTTTACTAGTTTCAAATGTAAATCCTAAAGGATATAGTTTCTTGTAAAAATCATTAACCGATACTCCTCCAATTTTGGCAGCTTGTTTTATTGTTACTCTTGAAGCGAGTGTTTTTCGAAGGATTGGGATTCGCAATTTTTCAAAATGTTTCGATAGAGAAACAATAGCATCAATAGCCTCAGGTGTATCATTTATGATTTTTGATATTTTAGTATTTTCATCTATATACATGGCAATAAAAATAAACAGGCCTCATTTGAGGCCTGTTGAGTGATTATAATAATTCTGATTCTAATTTTATACTTTTTGGGAATAATATATTATTCTCTAAATGAATATGTTGATGTAAATCATTCTCAAATTCTTCTAATTTTTTATATGAAAGTTTGTAGGTTGTACATGCATCTTCAGGTGGAGTATAATCGTTAGATAGTTCCCTAATAGTTTTAAATATATTTCCAACTACATCATGTTCGTGTTCCATCATTCTGATTGGGTTTTTGACAGTTCCAAAAGAACATCCTTCATTTACTGAATTCTTCTCGTTAACTAATTGCTTTATATATGGAAATAAGACATTTTCTTCTTTCATCATATGTGAGTTTAATTCGTCAGAAGCTTCTTTAAATAAATCATAAATAGCAATTACTTCTAGATGTTCTTTGCCATGTACCTTGGCAACTTTTGAAGTATATTCAAGAAGAAGAGGCAGCGAATTTTTCACGTATTTGTGATGAGTATTGATTATGAAATCAACTAAAAAATCTAATGACCAGTCGTTATAGTTTTGTGATACGGATTCGGTAGTTGAATCTAATTTTTCAAGTTCTGTTTCAACCTCTTTTATATTGATTTGTTTGTCATTACAAACCTGTGATAAGGTTTTTTTACCACCACAGCAGAAATCAATATTAAATTTCTTAAACACTTCAGCTTTTCTTAAATCTTTAGCCACTAATTCACCAATACTAGCTTCTTTAGTTGAATTATTTTTTTGAATTTTCACCAGCCAGTTATCGGGCCCATTTTCAATATATTCCCATGAAAAGATATTCCCACGCTCTCCAATTAGTTGATAATATAAAGGTTTAGGATCGTGATCGTTGGAAATTATAAAACTTTCACCTGCAGTTATTTCATCAAATTTTTTAAAAATTGTTGGATGTTTCATTCTTGGCTCAAGAACAGTCACATCAATTTTGCTTATTGTAGTCATCGTTTTAATTTTTTATAATTATTATTTTATAATTCGGATATTATCTCTTTTAATTCATTTTGCAATGATTGTGTTTTATCTCTAGCATACCATAGATGTAATATGGTAACAAAATCCTCGTGAGAGACATTAGAATTATTTTGTTTGTATTCTGTTACCATTTTTTGTATTGCTTTAGGTCTTGGCCCCCAGGTTCCAATAACTTTGTTATTATATTCAATAATTAATTTAGGTATCGCTCTAGAACCATTAGTTAAAAAAATATCCATATAGCTTGGATTTTCATCTCTTAAAATAAGGTTCAATTCAATGTTTGGATTTGATTCAGCTATTTTTGCTATAACTGGAACACACTGTGCTCCATCTCCGCACCAAGATTCAACAATTAGAGTCCAAGTATATTTTTTATTAATTGATAAAATAACATTTTTTAAATCATTATTTAATTCAATTTGCTTGTCAATTCGTTTCATTCTTTGGGCGTTAAGTGTAGTAGCATTAATTCTTTCAGGACTCGAATCTCCGGTACATTTTTTTTCTTCTGCTAATTTTATTACAAGCTCTTTGTATTCCTTATATGAATAAGGATTTACTATTTTATCTATTTCTATTGGTGTCATAATCTTTTTTTTGACAAAGGTTGAGCTTTTACAATTTATATTTAATGATTGAAATCATAATTATGAAATAATTAATTTTGTTTATAATTGACGAAGGCGACCTATTGGTCGCCTTCTATTTAATCAAAAAGCCTCAACTTAAATGAAAAAAGTAATAAACAGGTTTACAAAAATTAATAGTGTTTTATTTGTTGCGGAACAAAACCCAAATAAAATTTGCTTTTTTTGATTAAATTATTTTACTATTTAGGTAATAAAACGTCGTTGATTACGTGTATCATGCCATTTGCTGTAGAAATAGAAGCTACTATTTCAAATCCATTCACAAATGTTTTACCGTCTTTTTTAGTAATTTTCACCTTATCGCCATTAACCATTTCAAACTCTTGACCATCTTGCATGTATTCAGCTTTTAATGAGCCAACATAAGTATGGTATTCTAATATACTTGTTAAATCAGCCTTTTTTTCAGGTTTTAATAGTCCATCTACAGTACCTGCCGGTAATTTATCAAATGCTGCATTTGTAGGTGCAAAAACAGTAAATGGACCTGCGTTACTTAATGCATCAACTAACTCAGCCGCTTTTACAGCTGTAACTAAAGTTGTGTGATCCTTACTTCCTACCGCAGTTTGTACAATGTTTGGTGCAGATGTGGCATCTTGTACACCTGATTGACCAACAGTAGGGGCTTCTGTATTAGCAGTTGCCTCTGTTGTTGGATTAGCATTTTCTGCATTTGATTCTGTGTTTGAACTACAAGAAAATATTCCTACAGTTCCTGCTACAAGCAAATATTTAAAAGTTGTTTTCATAATGAAATAATTTTTTGTAAATGTATATTCTTAATATATTATAAAATATGATTCAAGTCATATAAAATATTAATATGTATCACTTATTTCGGACATAATTGTCCTATTAATTATAAGTCTTATTTAAAAAAAATATTTTATGAAACAAACTGCATCACCACATATTTTTCATATACCAGTAATGGGTTTAGCATTTACAATTGATACTCCTGTAAAAGTTTCTAAATATGGAATATCCAGCGCTATTACTATCATGGAGGATCATTTAATTGAAAAAATGCGAGAGTGTTTATGTAAAAATGAAGCAATACAATATGAAAAAATATCAGAAAAAGAAGATGATTATAGAGCTAGAAGAATTACCGCTTATTTGAATTTAATGAATCAAATAATATCCAAACAAATCGAAAAAATACGTACTGAAGACTTTGAGATTGATTATGATATTAATCATTATTTTAAAATGCTGCCAGATACCTCAGTTGAAAAGAAGATTTATCAAACACTTTTTTTATATAATGAAAGAGATAAAAAAGTGGTATATCAAAAGCTTAAACGTTTTATTACTCCAGGATCTATTGATGTTAATATCATGACTAAGCTTGATAAAACTAATTATGACAAAGAGGGTAATGAGTTGCCGTCAGAATACTCAGATGCACTATCAGCATTAAGAGGTTATGCCAATAGTAATTTAGAGTCTTCTATTGTTTTTTCGGCGGGAATGAACCCGAGATTATTTAGCTATTGTGAGCAGTTCCCTGATTTTTTTCCAGATAAAAATGGAAATATAAAAAAGAAAATTATTTTGAAGGTTAGTGATTATCGCTCAGCATTAATACAGGGTAAATATTTAGCAAAAAAAGGGTTGTGGGTATCAGAGTTTCGAATAGAGTCTGGGATTAACTGCGGAGGCCATGCATTTATTTCTGACGGAGTTTTGTTTGGACCCATACTGGAAGAATTTAAAAACAAAAGAGAGTTGTTATATAATGAAATATTTACTGATTGTAATAGTGGGTTAATTAAGCTTAACAAACAAGCATTTATTAATAAACCTAGTTTAAGAATTACGGCTCAAGGTGGTGTTGGTACAGCTCAGGAAAATAACTTTTTATTAAGTTATTATAACTTAGATTCAATAGGGTGGGGAAGTCCATTTTTACTGGTTCCTGAAGTTACTAATGTGGATTATGAAACACTTCATAAATTGTCTCATGCTACAAAAGAAGATTACTATTTAAGTCATTCTTCTCCTTTAGGTGTACCGTTTAATAATTTTAAACTTAGTAGTTCTGAAGTACAGAGAAAACAACGTATAGCAAAGCATAGGCCAGGTAG